>JAQUZG010000023.1 GCA_028691435.1 Candidatus Iainarchaeum sp. | reverse complement strand
AAGATTAAAAAAGAATTAACTCATTAATTTATTATGAAAAGTAAACTTAAAAAAAATAAAATTGAAGATACTAAAAAAAGTTTGACAAGTGAAATTAAAAGTTTTATACATAATTATCTAGGTGTTGTAATTGCAATTATATTTGTAATAATTTTAATAATCACCACTAGTTTTATGGTTTTGGAGGCAATGCAAACAGACAATGAGACTGTCTATTATTCTAAAATAATACATGAAGAAAATCAAGGTTTAATTAGTGACTTAATTAATGAAACTAATACCACAATTGATTCTAATGAAGTAAAAACTACACTTGACAAATTATATTTGAAATCACTTTTAAAAGATTTAAATTGGATAAGTGATAAAGAAAATCAAATTTACAAATCATATCCAAAAAATCAAATTTTAATTAAAGAAATGAGTGTTTATTATTTTGTTGAAAGTTTGATTGAAGTACAACAAATTGCTTCAATTGAAATTGGAGGCCCAAATTATAATATAATTAGTCAAGCAAGAAGCAAAAAAAGTAAAACAAATTATTTGGATGAAGATGGTTATTTTGAAGATCCCACCGAAGATAAATTGTTTATTGAAAGTTATAATTTAATTTCAAAAGAATATTTTAATTGGAAGAAAGAACTTTTAGATAATGACACATATTCAAATGATGAAAAATATGTTGAAGCTAAAAAGATACTACTTATTAGTGAAGATGAATAATGATTTGAAAAAAAATTATCAGAAAATTAAAGTTTAACTGAAAACATTATTTGTAAATCATCTAATGTAATTTTGTCAATAAATAATTCATTTAGAAATAAGTCACCAGATTTTGGTAAATTTTTCCAAACTTTGAAAAATCCTTTTTTATCAACTTCATCAAAATGTTTTTTTAGGATTTTTGAGTAAGTGATTGATGGTTTTGCATTAGTGCTTGTTGATTTTAAAAAAACTTTACAAAAAGGATACGCTTCTTCATAACCTTTTAGAATGATAAACGGAAATAAACGACATGGAGACGGTCTAACTTTATAGATTTGACAAACGTTTGATTCATCTAAAAAAGAACATCTTCGATCGTTTCGCTTTAAGACAATTTGAGGCAAAACAAAAAAACCACTTGGTGAAGAAGAAAAAGATTCTTTTAATTTCTTTCCTACAGAATATGGAAAAAAAGCTTCTGAAAAAGTTAAGACACCAGGTGTACTTTTTGGAAAAATTTTAATTAAAAGTTGACAATGATTTTCAATAAAATCTTTTTGAGTTAATTTAAGTGATTTAGCAATTTCCTTGGCTTCTTCTGGCAAGACTGTGATGTAATAACGTTTACAACATTCTCCACAAGATAAACAAATATTTGATTCTTCTTTCTTTGAAAGTTTAGTCATAAAAAAATCAAAGAGGAAACATTTTAAAAGGTAATTTCATTTAAATTTAATAGTAATCAATCAAATAAAATTTGAATTAAAAAAATTGCTTTCGTGGCTCAGGGGTAGAGCAGCGGTTTTGTAAACCGCGGGTCGGGGGTTCAAATCCCTCCGAAAGCTTTTCACGAATTGTCTAATTTTTAATAAATTTTTTAAAAGAGTATAGAAAAGCATCCAATATGAATGTAATAGTCGATACAAATATTTTTCTAGATTATGCTTTTGAAAGAAAAAATAACAAATATGCAAAGAAATTTTTTATAGATACGCTTTCATGCAAACACATTATTTTTTTACCAGAAATAATTCTTGAAGAGTTATCATCAAAAAATATTCTAGCCGAATTTGAAAAAGGATTATTTAAAGATTTAAAAAATAAAAATAAATTAGTTTTAATTGATTCAAATTATGATTTAATTAAAGAATCAAAAATAATATCTACAAATAGAAAAATACCTTTTGCAGATGTATTAATTGCAATTAGTGCAAAGCAAAATGATTGTGTAATTATCACACGAGACAAACACTTATTTTTAGACTTATATGATTTAGTTGATTCGTTTAAACCTGAAGAATTAGTTTAAATTATATTTTTTTAGTAAGTCTTTTCCTAAATTTTCTCGAATGGTTTTCATTTCCTCATTTGTTGGTTCTTTTATACCAGCTTTTTTTGCAAACCCTGAATTAGACTTTAATCTATTAATTGCTTCTTTTGTTTCAAAGTCATTAATTGTAGTAATCAGAGAATGTTTAATAAATTCAGTTCGGTTGGAATAAATTCCACGAGTTACAATATCATCAATTTTTTCAATTAATGAATCGTTAAGTCTTAAATTTACAAGTTTATTCATATAACAATTGTAAAGACAAATGTTTTATAAAATATTTGTTTATAAATAAAATTAAAATTAGTAGTATATTTTATTCAAGAAACAATTAAGAAAATAAAAAAACTAATCAAAATTTATTTCCTAAAGAAACAATTTATTCTAATAGTTAACTTTTTCCAGTTAAAGAAAGGTTTAAATATTTTTGTTAGTAGAAAATATTTTATGGCAGGACACGATAAAGAAATTGCAATCATCTTGATAATTGCATCAGTAATTTTACTAATGCTTTCTATGGGATGGATACAAGTTCAATTCTTAACTAGAGAATATAATTCATTCTTAGCATACATCGCAATTGCAGCTGGAACTTATATGTATTTAAAAGCTAAATAAATAGTTTTTAGATATAAGTTATTTTGTGCATTTGGCTTTGTATTGACTGATTAGACTTTCAAGAGACTTTTCAGTAGACCCTTCTTTTTTTGATAAATAGTCTTCATTCCAATAAAATAGATTTTTTGGATTAACTACTTTTGTTTCAGTTCCATTAATTGTTAAAGTTAGTGAATTTGATGAAGAAGAAATACATACTGCGCCAGATTCAACTAAGTTAAATAAATCTGATAAATTAGAAATTGTTGACGAAGACGATTGTGAATTAAAAGACATACCAGAAATTCCACTTAAATTTAATGTGCCTGAAATATTAGAATTGTCTGAAGATAAAATTTCACCATCTCCAAAATAAGCCATTGAATAGCCTGATGAAGATGGGGAATAGACAAATGAAGTAAAAGGGAAATTTGAAATAGAATCAGAAACAGGCAAAGACAAACCATAATTGTTACCACTTTTTACATCAGGAGCATTATCAACTAATGAAGATAAAAGAGTAGAATCTAATTTACAAGAAGATAGCCCATTTAAAATTAAGAAATTGTTTAAAGACGAAGTAATTTGTTTGTCACCCTTATAGACACTATAGATTAAAGATGGATTTGATGAAAGAGAATTACTTATATTTAATAAAATTGGAGTAGCATAAGTGAACATTTGATTAATTTGATATTTTGAAAAATCAAGTAAAAGTCCTCTTTTTGAATTTAGAGCATTTAACACAAAAATATCTTCAAGATTTGAAATTGATAAATTTGATAATGTGTCTGATTGGCCAGAAAGAAGAGAAAATTGACTATTTAGAAAAAAATCATTTGAAGAATTTGATAGACTTGAACCATAATAAAATCTGTTTGAAGTTCCTTCTTCTCCAACCATTCCGTCAATTGGAGTATAGTACATTGGAGAATAACCATTAGCTAATGGATCAATTAAATAAAACTCAACAGCAACATTAGAATTTATAGCTCCTGATGAAGAAATTAATGAAAAATCAAGCGAATCTAATTGATTTTTATTCAATTTATCATAATCAATTAATAGATTTACTTTGTAGAGTCCAGCATTAGGCAAAAAAATTTTTTCATTAGACATAAGAGAATCTTTTTTTGTAGTAAAGAAAAGATAATCTGAATCATCAAAATATTTTGCAAATCCAATTAAAGGATCTTTAAAATCTGGAGACGAAGCAAAAAGTTTATTCTTATAAAAATAAGTAAAGTCAGTTTGAAAGTCTGTCCCATACCCATCTTTCATTAAAAAAGAATTAAATGAAATTGAATTTGCTAATTCATTAGAAGAATCATTAAAGAAATATAATAAAGCTGGTTTAGAATCTAAGACAGTTGTTGAAAAAGGCAAGAAACATGATGAATCTGACAAATATTTTGATTTGTCAAAAACAAAGGTTTGAGCAGTAGACGGCTTAACAGTTGAATTTGATTGAGTTGATGGCACAGATAATTTAGATGCCGCAATTACATTAGGAACGATTGCATCAAGCACTTTGTATGATGGATTAGATGGGCAAGTGCCCGATTTTGTTTTTAGAATTTCATTTAATTCAGAAAGTTTTTTTGCTAAAATTATTGAAAATTGAGTAGCATCAAGATATTTTTGAGAAAGTAAATTTTCATTTAAATCTGACCATGCCCAAGAAAGAGAAACTTTTGGAAGAGCATATGAAGAGGTATTTCCTAAAAGTAAATTTTTGTTACATGAATTAGTTGATAAAGAAAAAGATGAATTTGAAATTGATGAATTAAATGAATCAGAAGATAGATATGAAAGTAAAGTGTTTTTTAAAATTGGTAAAGATTGAGATTCAATTAATGAATCAGAAATTTGATTCAAGTAAATTGATTTTGGTTTAATTGAAGTGTTTGATGGCACAATATTTGCATTTACTTTAAAGTGGAATTTAACTGATTTTTCTTCTTTTGATGAAGAAACAGAAAAAGGCTTAAATTTTTTTGAAATAGTATCATCAACAGAGTTTTCTACATAAGGAATTTCAACTGTAACATAACCATTTCTTTTCATTGAATCGTTTAAGAAAATTAAATCTATTTCTTGAGAATCAAAAAAACCATTTACTTTCGCGTCAGCAAATGAATAATAGGCTTTTAATTTAGAATTTGATAAAATGGGAGTTTTTGCATCTTTGATTAGATTTGTTTTAAAATATGGAAGAGTTAGTTTTACTTTATTTTCACAATTTTCAACTAAATCTTGAATATCTGAAAAATGAATTTGATTTGAATTAGGATTAGATGAAGCTGGAGATGAAAAGAAAGATGTATCAGCTGTAGTATATACTCCCCCCAAATATGCTGAATTAATAAATGAAGTTGATAAAAGGGTTGAAAGAAAACCTGAAAAATTTTCTGATTTAAAATCTGGCAAAGAATCGTTAAAGTATATTTTTTCATTTGATAAATCATATTTTGATAAGTCTGAAGAAGACTCTGACATTTTGCTAATATTTTCTGCAGCCTTTATTGCATTTTCTAAATCGTAGACTAAAGACGAAGAAGAAACATAAAGAGAATCTGATTTTTCTAAAGCTAACGCATTAGCTGTTTTTGTATCAATTAATTCATCAACATAGTCTTGGTTTAACATTTGATATGCACCATATGCGGTTGTGAAAGCAGAAACATACCCCATTGCACTTGCTAAATTACCTGAATTGTCTGTGATTAGGGCTTGAGTATTAGCAATTTGAGCAACATTTAATGCAGCATCAACTGAAACTCCTGAACAAGATGATGCACACCCCGCAACAGTAGCACATTGTGCAGCAGCAGCCCCGCCAGCAGTAGACAAAGAAGTTGATGTTGTAGAAAGTAATCCACCAAGAGCTGTATTGTCAGCAGTCATTGATTCAATTAAACCTTTTGCTTGATCAGCCATTTGAATATACATTTGAATTTGATCTGCTTTACTAACTGCATCTTCATCAATTAAAACTGTTAAATCATCTTCTGCAGTTAATTGAAGTTCTCTAACTTTTGAAATTTTTTCTTTGATAAAATCATTTTCTGTTTGTGCAAGAGATAAATATTCTTTTGCTTTTTCTAAATCAGACGAAACAGAATATGTTGAATCAATTGAAGCATATTGCATTGCTTTGTCTAAGTATTCAAGCATCTTAGATAAGTGGAATTCAATTTCTTGCATTAATTCATTTGATTCAGATGTATTTGAAACCGATGAAGAAATATCAATTTCTTCTGGAGGCTCCATTAGAGCTTGAACGGAATCATAAAGTGATTTTGATTGAAGAGCAAGTTCACCACAAGATAAAGTTTCTGCAGCAGTTATTTTTGCTAAGGCTATAGATGCTGATGCAGATGATGCCCCACAAGCTAAAGCTGGACCAGACCAAACAGTTACAGAACCTAAATCAGCAGATACACTTGCACAAATTGAAGTTGAAGAAGAATAGATTGTATATGCACTTGTACTTATAGATGCTAATTGAACAGCTAAATCTGTTTCTTCAGTAGTTTTTACTTCATTTGATTTATCTTCCAAATTATCTACTGCTTCAAGTGAGGCATCTGATGAATTAACAACATCCAAATATTCTTTGTTCATAGGTTTTGCATTTAGGTAAGCGTCTTTAATTAGAGAAAACTCATTTTCTGTGACTGAAGATACAGTTTCGCTCACCGCCAAAAGATTTGGAAGAGATGAAAACATTGCCCTTTGATAAAAGCCTTCCCCAGCATAATAGTCCGCACCTAACAAATAATTATACCATGCATCTGTTGAAGTGAAGTTTCCTGTAATTGCACTTACTCCAGTTGATAAATCAATATCCAAAGAAGACGAAACTAAATTACAGACGTTTGTTTCTACTTCTTTTACCCCTAAAAGATTTGAATTAATTAGTTTGATTGAATCTTTTGAATTTGTTTCTAGAACAGAGATTGAAAATTTGTCTGGAAAAATTGATTCGTTAGTTGGAAGAACTAAAATTTCTTGTTCGCCGATATATTCTTTTTCAAAAGAAGAAACAGATGCATAAACTGTTACACCATATTGACCCGCTATATCCATTCGATTAATTTGAATTGTTTTTGATGGATTTGATGAAGATAAAGAAAAAGAATATTCGCTTGGAATTATCCCGCCTTCTGTCCCACCTGAACAAGATGCATCACCATAACAAAGAGAGATATCTACTTTTGAAAAACATTTTTTTGCATCCACTGTAATTGATGCGGTGTCAGAAGCATTTTCAATTATTGAATCTGTCGAGGAAATAGAAAGACACTGAGCTAAATTTTCATTTACTATATGAAATGGAATTGATTGAGTGGAATTTGCTAAAGAAAAAAATAAATCAAAATCTGAGAATTTTCCTGCTTGAGAAGAATTTGGAGTAAAAATTAATTTTCCATTATAGATTGATTGATTTAGTGAAGAAGAAATAACTTGACTATATGAATCGATTGTTTGAGGATAACCATTTAGGTAAAGTTCAATTGTTCCTTTTGGATAATCTTGCCAATCAGCATAAGCTAATAGAGGTTCACTTGATTCACAATTCATTTTTAATTTAAAATCAACTTCTGCCTTACCATATGGAGTAGATGAAGAAACACTTGAGATATCAAAAAGAAGACACCCACTTCCAACAAATTCCTGGAAAATGATTTCAACTGGAACTTCAATAACAATCTTCTCTTCATCACCATTTTCATATCCATTGATTATTTCTAGTTGTAAATCAAAAACAAAAGAATCATTTAATGTAATTTCATCAAATGGTAAATTATAATCTTCAAGATTTATTAAATCATAATTTATTGTAATTTCACCATTTTCATTAATTGAAACTGCATCAGATGGCAAATTAATTGTTATGATATTTCCATCTTTTGTAGTTAGTTTTATTTTTGCCATACTTATGGATGACGAACTTAAAGTAGACTTGGAAGATGCTTGTGAATTGTTTTTTATTTTAAATGATAGATTCATTTTTGAAGAATTGTTTGGGTTGAGTGTATTAGTCAATGTGTTTCCGTCAGATGAAAAAGTATCAACAAAATTTCCATTTAAAGAAATTGACCCTTTAAACGAAAGACTATTTGAATCAGTTGTTGACAAATCAACCAATTTAGATTTGATTTGATCTTGATTTGATAAGAATGAAAAAATAAAAAATAAAGCTAATAAAAAGATAAATATAAGTAAAATTATTTGAACTGGTTTTTCTTTTAGAATAGGAATTTTGTCAGATAAGTTATCAAGATAAGATTTTTTAGAATTTGATTGAATAGAATTTGAATCAATAGTTGAACCATATGGATCAAAAGAATAATTTGAATTATCAGATTCGTTAAATTTTATAGACATATTAACACATTAAAAGTATACTAATTAGGATTTTAAAGTTTAAAAGTATTTTGAATGTAATTAGATTTGTTAAATTTTAAAAATAATAAATAAAATTAATTTCAGAATCAAAAATAAGGTTTAAAAACAAATTCATATTCAAAACATATAGTAAATAGGTAAGGGTGAAAAGATGGTTAGTTTAAAAGTTGAAATGACTCCATTTAGAATGACATTAAATAAAACAAAATCTGTTGAATTAATGGTTCAAGTAGAGAATGATGGAGCAAAAGAAAGATTAATTTCACTAGAGATTATACTTGATAATCAATTAGCATTTGATAAACAAGGAAGAACAAATGCAATTGCTAGAAAAATTGGTTTAATGCAACCAAAAGAAAGATTTGTTGAATACTTTAATGTTTTTCCAAAAATGAACATAGTCGATGGAGAACACAAAATTTTTGTTACAACAATGGAACACTTTGAAAATAACTATGAATATATTTTATCTAAGAAAACAAAACAAATTGATTTAATAGTTGATTAGATAATTAACTATAAACTTTTTTTAAAAAAATAGATGACAGAGATTAAATTCTGTCACACAATTAATCTAACCAAATAGACTTGAGAATATAGCAGATGCAAGCGATGCAACAATATCATAAACTCCAACTAAATAATCAACAAATGTTGCATAGACTCCGTGATTAGCAGAATATGCCGAATATGCTGATTCAGCATTAATTTGACAATAAGGCAAAGTTGAACAAATAGCATCACTACATGAATTACTACCAGGATAATTTGAATCATTTAAATGACATTCTTCAACAACAGATAACTCTTCCTCATCATCTAAACTAGCAGCCAAATTTTCAACCCCATTATAATCATAACATGCAAGTAATGGAGAACAAATAGCATCACCACACGAATTACTATCAGGATAATTTGGATTATTTAATCTACATTTATTAATATCTGTAGTTCCAGCTAATTGAATACCTTGAAGAGAATAATCTCCACAAGAAAATGTAACTTTTAAAGTTTTTGTAACTGTTACATTATCAACTAAAAAAGTAACTATTACATCTTTAACAATTGATTCACCAACAACACACTCTTCAGAAGCAGGAATAACAAATGCTCCACTACTTGAAACATTTAATTTATTATTTGTAAAATAATTAACATTAGAATCTTCAATAGTTATTGTTTTTACTTCAAGATTTTCACCAGAATTATTTTTTAATTGAACAAAAAAATTACCATCAACACTAACCAATGAATCCATTACACCAAGATCAGAACTAGTGTTAGATATACGATCAGAATTAGAGGAAGTAGAACCACCATCAAAAACACCAAGCAACATAACAACAGCAACCAAAGCTAAAACAACAACAACTGCTAAAATAACCAAATATTCTATTGTCCCTTGTGCAAATTTTTTCTTAGAAACTTTTTTTGATTTATTTTTGATTAATTCTTTATTCACTTTCTTATTCATCTAATCCCTCACATATAATATTACTAATATAAACAAATACAATCAACAATATAAATTTAACTATGATTAATAATCTGGACTTAAATTAAACAAAAACTACAAAAAATACTAAATTAAAATTTAATCTGTTCTCAAAGATAATCCATTTCCTGAGTTATATAAGTTATTTATATCATTTGCTGATAATGCCCGATTCCAAATTGCAACTTCATCTAAATATCCTTGTACACTTCTACTTCCTGCAGCAGTACCAATAAGGATTGGCACTTCAATTGTTGCTTGTCTTGTTACTGATATTGTTCTTCCATTATTATATAGCCCATCAATATATATTGACATATTAGTTCCATTTATTACTTTACAAAAATAGTGCCAATTACTTGTATCATTACATATTGTTGTTGTAGAATCAATATATTGCCCACCACTCTCTGTTCCCCAAACTTCCCCTCTAAATCGACCATTATAACATGGGTTCCAATATCCACCAGTATTAGACCCAGATAATGCTGCTTGACTAATTATACATCTTTCTCCACTTTCAATATCTTTTGCCCATGCACAAAATGTATTATTTCCTAGTCCAATATTTGTTTCATCTGAATAAGGCACAGTAATATAAGCACTTGAATTTAAATTTATTGCATTACCAACTTGCCCTGTCAAGTATATTTCAGTACCAAGCCCCATTGTCCCATGGTGTGTTGCATAAATACCATAATCATCTAAATTACTTTCAAATGGCCAGTAGCCTACTAGTCCTTCTCTTAGGGCTAGAACTGTTTGACTAACTGGTGCGTCGTCTGTTGTGTTTGTGTCACAATCTACTGTGTAGTTTGAGTTGTAGTCTATTGCTTTTATGCAAAAGTTATAGTCTGTCGAGTAAGATAAATTTAGATCTAAATAATAATTGTTTGTAGTGACAGTCACTGGAGTGAATTCAACAAAATTTGTACTTCCCGTATAATTTCTATCAAAAGTTTCAATCGCATTATTATCAGTTGCAGTAAAATAAACTCTGATACTATTACCATCAACAACACTACTTGTAATAGATAAAACAGGAGCAGTTACATCAGTAGTAACAACCTCAACTTCATCATCTTCTACAGGAGGAGTCTGACATTCAATTCTAGACGCACACAAAACAAAATTACAATCATTCATATCAGGATACAACACATCCCCATAATGACACTTATTCACATCAACACTTGACGCCAACAAACTTTCATCAATTG
>JAQUZG010000001.1:149724-155590 GCA_028691435.1 Candidatus Iainarchaeum sp. | reverse complement strand
TTCATTATCAGAGATTATTGCACTATACCCCTGTGCACCAATTGGCATCCCCTTACAAGAAACAATTTCATTAAAATAATAATAAGCAAAATTTTCATTAATTAGAATGTTTAATTGTTTATCAGGTTTAGTCAAATTCACTTTTAATTTAAAACTCTCAACAATTTTTCCACCAAGTTCGATTTCCACATCTCTTGATTTAATATTATCATTAAACGATTTACATCGAATTGCAAATGAATCAGATGAATTAAATTCAGTAGAAAATATTTCTTTTCCAATTTCAATAACTTTTTCTTTTGATGAAATAATTTTACGCTTGGATTTAATTAAAGAAAAAACACCAAAACAATTTTTTAAAATTTCTACAGTTTTATCTATTTCATTTGTTAAAATAAAAAATCTTTGTTTTGAAAATAAAATTTTTTCATATTGAACAGAATTTCGTTTTAATGAAAGAGCAATATTTTCCCTTAATAAATCAATAAAAGTTGCCCTAACTTTATCACTTTTTAATGAAATTTCAGGGGCAATTACCACAATTACACAATTTGAAGAAAACATAAATATAACACATAAAGAAAAATTAAAATAACTACCTAAAAATAAAAAAAACAAATTAAAATACTACAGATAATATCCATCACATTTTTTAAAATTATTAACCCAATTAATTACTTTTATAAATTAAACGGGATTAAAAATTTATAACGCAGAGATGGCAGATCGGTTATGCGCTCCCCTGCAGAGGGAGTTAGGGGGGTTCAACTCCCTCTCCCTGCTTAATCAAAAAAATCAAATTAATGACAAACTATTTTAAAACTAAAAATTTAATCAATCTAAGAAGTTTTTTAAAAATTTACATATACAATTTTATAAATAAAAATATCAGAGTAAATTCATATGAAAATAAATGATTTCAAATTGGAAAGATTTTTTGCAAAATACGAATTTACCGCACCATATCTTCTATGTTCTTCAGATTGTGAGTCGTTTAGCATAAAAGAAATATTAGACTTAGAAAAAGGTTCTGAAAAAGAATTAAAAAAATTATGGCTTGGGTATACCGAATCCCAAGGAAATCCAAAATTAAAGAAAGAAATTGCTAAATTATATAAGACAATTAAACCAGAAGAAATTATTGTTTTTTCAGGAGCAGAAGAGGGAATTTTCATTTTCATGAATGTTCTTCTTAAAAAAGGAGATAATATTATTGTTCAATTTCCTGGTTATCAATCATTGTATGAAATTGCTACATCAATCGGATGTGAAGTTACAAACTGGCCAATGAGTGATGAAAATAATTGGGAATTAGATATTGAATTTCTAAAAAACAACATAAAAGAAAATACCAAAGCAATTATTATAAATTTCCCACACAATCCAACAGGATACCTACCATCAAAAGAAAAATTAAATCAGATAATTAAACTTGCAAAACAAAAAAACATTTACATATTTTCTGATGAAGTATATCGATTATTAGAATATAACAAAAACAATACACTTCCAGCAATAGCTGATTGTTACGACAAAGCTTTTTCATTAGGCGTTATGTCAAAAACATTTGGACTTGCAGGATTAAGAATTGGATGGATTGCAACAAAAGACAAAAATTTATTTAAAAAAATTGCTTCATTCAGAGATTTTACAACAATCTGTAACAGTGCACCAAGCGAGTTTCTTTCAATTATTGCATTGAAACATAAAGAAATTTTAATAAAAAGAAATTTTAAAATTATTAAAAATAATCTGAATTTATTAGATAATTTTTTCAAAAGATATGACCATTTATTTGAATGGGTAAGGCCCAAAGCAGGATCAATTGCCTTCCCTAAAATAAAGTTTAATAAAAATGTTGAGGATTTTTGCATAGATTTAGTAAATAAAAAGGGTGTCTTGTTACTTCCAAGCACAGTATATGATTTAAACGATAAACATTTTAGAATAGGATTTGGAAGAAAGAACATGGCAGAAGCTTTGGGAAAACTAGAAGAATATATTAAAGAACATCACAAATAATTATTTAATAATATTATTACAAAGCAATTTAGAATAACTCATACTACCTCCACAGTTTTAAAAAAAATGATAAGTCTAAGAAGATTTTTAAAGGTTTACATATGCAATTTTATAAATAAGAAGACTAATGGTGAGCTAAATGGGATTAAGACCTGGAAGATGTTATAGTAATAAATCAAAAACAAGTAAAAAGAAAGGGACTAAATGGAAAGTTACACGAGGTTTTAGAAAACCCGCTAAACAAAATAGAGCATTCTCAAGAATTGCAATAAAAGTGCCAGATAAAAATTATATTGGTGCTGCACCTGCATTAAGAATAAGACAATTTAACATGGGAAATGCAAAAGGAAAATATGATATTATTGCAGATTTAGTTGTTAAAGAAGGAATTGATGTAAGAGATAACGCAATTGAAAGTGCAAGACAATCAATTAACAGAAAATTAGTAAAAGTTCTTGGTAAAGAAGGATACTTTATGAAAGTAAGAGTATTCCCAAGTAATATATTAAGAGAAAATAAAGCAGCACAAGGAGCTGGAGCCGACAGAATAAGTCAAGGTATGTCACTTTCATTTGGTAAACCAATTGGAAGAGCTGCAAGAGTTAAAGCAGGACAAGTAATTTACAGTGTTTTATTTAACAAAGGAAAAGAAGTAGAAGTTAAAGATGCATTAATGAGAGCAAGAACAAGATTCTCCTGCGGTGTAAAAGTTAATTTCCACGAAGACTTAAAAAGTATTGGAACACTTCCTTCAAAGAAATTAAGAGAAGAAGCAGCTCCAACAGTTGTAGCAAAAGCTGATGACAAAGGTGCAAAGAAAGATGATAAAACACCAGCTGGAAAAGCAGATGCAAAAACTGAAGCTAAAAAAGAAGAAAAGAAAAAGTAACTTTCTTTTCTTAAAAACCTTTTTTTATTTTTTAAACAAATTTTTTATTTTAAATTAACAAATTATTTTCTATGTCTTAATGTAGTCCCAGTTCTTGCAAATCGTGGATTTTTTAAAGCGAGTTGAGGATATCTTAAAACTCTTTTTAATTCATTAATTGTTCTTTTTTTAGCTCTTTGTTTAACAGCATAATCTCTTAATTTCCATTCTTCTGCTTTTTTTTGTTCAGATCCACTATTTTTTGAAATATATAAAACTCCAAGACCAGCTTTTCTTAAAACCGCAGCATCAAAAATAGAATCAGATAAAACAACAGTACTTCTTTTTGAAAAAGGTTGATTATTTATTTTACACCATTCTTTTATTCTTTGAAGTTTTGATTTTAATTTAACTTTTCCTTTAGCAGTATTTTTTTCAGCAACAATACTTTTTAATCCAACTAAATTTCCTGTTACTCCAAACGCTTCTTCAGCTCCAAGACCAGCTGATAATCCAAATTGTTTAGCTAAAGATTTAGCAAAAACTTCTGAAGACTTAGTAACTAACACAACATTTTTTCCAATTCTTTTTAAGTATTGAATTGATTCTAAAACTTCTTGATTTACTTTACCTTCTCTTAAAACACGACTAAGGGTAATTTCATAATCTTTTAAATTTACTGAAGGATTTAAACTCCTAATATATTCATGTGCTTTAAGAAGCATAACATCTGGACTTATCCCTTTTTTAACAACCATTGATTTAAATTCAGCATATTTTTTTTCTGCTTGTTCTTCCCCGATTTTAGTTTTTAACAATTCAAGAGAAAGATTAGTATCAATCAATGTACCATCAATATCAATAATTACATTTTTTGATGTTTTTGGAACAACAATTTTTTTAAATTGAGTTCTAATTTTTGACTTTGTTCCTTGAACAACTTTATAATTAACACCTAAACGTAATTTTGATAGTTTTTCACTTAAACTCATAATTATTAATAATTGTTGATATTTAATAATATTTTGATAAACAAATTTTTTGAAATTAAAAGTTCAACAATAATAAAAACAAATATAATTATTCCTAATTATCAATTAATTATGCACAATGTAATAAAAGAATTAAAAGAAATTAAAGCAAAAAATATTTTTTTACAAATCCCAGAAGGACTTAAAACTAGAGCTGAAGAACTAATTAACACTCTTGAAGAAAATGGTTTTGATGTAATTTGTTCAATGGATCCTTGTTTTGGAGCTTGCGATATTAAACCAGACACTGCAAAATTAAATAATTGCGATGCAATAGTGCATTTAGGCCACAACAAGTTTTTAGAGAACAATACTATTCCAATTATTTATTTACCTTTAACTTTTGAATTAAATCACATAGATAAACTAATAAAAAATTTAATTAATTATTTAAAAAAAGAAAAAATTAATGAAATTGGTTTTGTTACAACTATCCAATATTTAGAACATATTCCAAAAATTAAAGATGAATTAAAAAAAGAAAATATCAAATTAGTTACAAAAAAAGGTGAAAAAGTAGAAGAGGGGCAAATACTTGGATGTAATTATTCTTCAGCACCAAATACAAAAAATATAGTTTATTTTGGAGAAGGATTATTTCATCCACTTGGAATCCATTTTTCAACACAAAAAGAAATTATAATTTTTAATCCAACTGAAAATTTGATTAGTCACTTAGACAAAGAAAAAGACAAATTTTTAAGAGAGCGAATTTTACTAATTGAACAAGCCAAAGATGCTAGCGAATTTGCAATTTTAATTTCTTCAAAATTAGGACAAAATAGAATAAAAATTGCAAGGCAAATAAAAAAAGATTTAGAAGCAAATGGAAAAAAAGCAAAAATTTATTCAATGGATTTTATTAGTCAAACATTTTTACTTGGAATAAATGCAAGTGCATTCATAAATACGGCTTGTCCAAGAATTTCAATTGATGATTTTAAAGAATATAAAAAACCAATAATTAATTTTTATGAAGTAGAATATTTACTTGGAAAAAGTTATGATGATTATAAGATTAAAATGTTTTATTAATTAAAATTTTCCACATGATACTGCCAGCTATTAAAATAATTTTGTGCAAGTTTTCGTTTTGAAGGATTTTTAATTTTTTTTATAGTATTTTGAATACGTAAAATATTTTGTTGAATACGTAAAATATTTTCTCTTTTTGATTTAGTATGATCATAATACACATCAAAAGTTGGTTCAAAATAAACTGGTTTTTTTGGATCTGCTAAAGATACATTAGAATGATTTTCATCTCTTACACCTGGACGAATACCACAATCACGCATTTTTTTTTCAACAGGCAATACTGATTTTTTAGCTAAATTATAAGCATCTTCCATATTTTTATAATAAAAAGATTTAAATTTATGGCCAGATGAACTACTATTTTTATCGGTTGGTGTAATATGCTCCATATACTCATCTAATTCAAAATGTAATGGAACACGATCAGAATGAACTTCATATTGTTTAAGTTTATTATCAAATCTTACTGCGTTTATATTAATTGTATTTTCAGGAAACAACAAATGAATTAATTTAGATTCATAAAACATCGCATGAGCACCATAAGGCAAACAGTTTAATGAAGAAATTTTAACTAAATTACCCCGCGAAAGAAAAAATTTTGATGGGTAAAAAACTTTTTGAAATTGAGATAATTTTGAAATTACTATGGACCTACCCCCACTAAATAAAGGAACAGTTTTTTTGTTTGCTTGCCAATTTAACCATGAATCTCGCTTTTTGTTTAAAGCACTAACTTTTTTTGATGCTTGGTCCGTAATAATATTTATAAATCTAAGAAGATATTAATATTATGGTGATGTAAAATGATTCCAAGAAGAATGCCAAATGGGCCTGTTAGAGGAAAAAATGCTGCATTGGTTAGAAAATTAGTTAAAAATAGGATAAGTGCTACGGGAAGTACAGG
>JAQUZG010000001.1:18205-149624 GCA_028691435.1 Candidatus Iainarchaeum sp. | reverse complement strand
TTAAAATCAATTTCTTTTGGATCAATTGATTTTCGTTTCAATTGATTATTTTCATTTTTAAAATGTAAATTTTCAAAATCATCATCTTTTGTTTCTTCTAGTTTTTCTTTATATACAATGTCTCCAAAACTTACGTCACGAGATTCAGGTTTATTATTATCAAAATTAGAATCATTTAGTTCTTGAGCATTAACATCATTTTCATCAAATGAATTTGCATCATATTCAGTAACATTTGGATTTGATTCACGACTATTTTCTTTTTCTAAATTATTTTCTAAATTTTCATTTTGACGATGAACCAAAATTTCATTTATTTCTTTATAAATTTGATTTTTCATATTACTTGAATCAATCATTGAAATATAATCATTTTTATTTTCATTATCTAAATTTATTTGATTAGAAATATCAGATATAGTGGTCCCTTCAAAATATTCACCATTTAAAAAATGTCTAAAATTATCCAAATTATTCCCATCTAAAAAAAATGACTTTATTTTGCTTCTTGTTAAGATTGAAGCAGCGTGTTTATCAATAAAAAGATTTTGACCCGGAATCATTTCTTTTTCTTTTAATAAAAAATTCATGTCAAAAAAAGATAATTCTTTAAATAAAATTGCATCATAATTTTGATTTGGATCTTTATCATATACTCCATTAACATTACTCAAGTTAACAAAATTTACCCCTAAATATTCTGCAATTAATGCAGCATCCGCATCTGTTGTGCATCCTTCAATAATCCCACCAAAAATTGGAGTTTTATTTTGTTCTAAAAATAATTTTGAATCTTTAATATTTTCTAAAACTTGATTTGATGAATTAGTTATCCCATTAATAAATAACATAGCATTAAGTTTTGTTGCCATTATTCCTATTGAATCTAATTCAAAATTGGTTGCTCCATTTTCTCTTAAAACATTTTGATAATTCCTAGCAGTTTTTCCCCCACCAATAACTAAAATAAATTTAAATCCATTTTGAGTATATTCATTAATTAAATTACAAAAATTTTTTATTTTTTGGGAATTTACCACATCTTGAATAAACACACTTCCGCCAACACTTATAACAAAACATTTAGATTTATCAAAATTTGATGAGTTAGGTGAATAATTATTCAAAGATTGATCAGAATAATTAATTACAGATTGAAAGTTAGAAGAATCAATTGGATTTGAATTAATTGTTGAATTATTCATTACTGGATTATGTTCATTAAATAAATCAAACATATTTTCACCATTATTTAAATTAAATTACATTTTGTTTACTAGAAAATATAGTTTTTCTCTTTAAAAAGGTTATTTATTAAACTTAATTATTGAAAGATTATTTATAAGTGATTAATAACATGGCTAAAGAAATAGATAATAATTACGATGCAGAAATGGCAGTTTTTAAGAAAAAACTAAAATTGATGGAATCATACCGTGGAAAACATACTGAATTAATTACTGTATATATTCCAAATGGAACGGATAGATCATCTGTTATGAATCAATTAAGTGAAGAAATTAATCAATCTTCAAATATTAAAAGTCCTTCAACAAGAAAAAATGTACAAGGCGCATTAAGAAAAATAATTGGATTTTTAAAACACATTAATTTTAAACTACCTGATACAGGATTAGTTGTTTTTGCTGGAAATGTAACTGAAGTAGAAGGAAGAAGTGATGTAAGATTATTTACTGTAACTCCAGTTAAACCATTAAAAGTAAAATTATATTGGTGTGATTCAACATTTCATTTAGATCATTTAAAAGACATGCTTACTCCAAATGTAATTTATGCATTAATTACAATTGATAAAAATGAATGCACTATTGCACAATTATTTGGAAAAAAATATGAAATTTTGGGACATTTTACATCAATGGTTCCTGGAAAAATTAGAGCGGGTGGACAATCATCACAAAGATTTGAAAGACTTAGAGAAGAAGCACTTCAAGATTTTTTTAAGCGATGTGCAGATAAATTTAATCAAATATTTTTAGACAAATTACCAATTATTTCAGGCGTAATTATTGCTGGACCAGGAATGACAAAAAATTATTTTATTGAAAGTGAAAATATCCACCACGAACTTAGAAAAAAAATTCTTGGAGTACTTGACACAGCTTACACTGATGAAGGTGGAATAAGAGAACTTGTTCAAAAAAGTGAAGATTTACTAAAAGACACTTCATTAATTAAAGAAAAAATTATTCTTGATAAATTCCTTGGAGAAGTTGCTAAAAATGCACTTGCAACATATGGAGTAAAAGAAGTAGAAGAAGCTATTGAACAAGGAAAAGTAGACACACTAATTATTTGTGAAGATATACCATGGCTAGTAATAAAAAAACTTTGCGGACATTGTAACACTGAAGAAATTGAAATAATAAAAAATCCAGATGATTTTAATGAGTCAAAACTTAGATGTAGTAAATGTGGTAGTGAAGTTGAAATGCTTGAAGAAATTGATTACTTAGATTATATGATTGAAAAAGCAAAAACAATAAGTGCAAAAGTATCAGTAATTAGTACAGAAACAGACCAAGGAAAACAATTCTATGAAGGATTTGGTGGAATTGGCGCATTACTTCGATATTAATTTTATGAATACAATTCAATTAGAAAAATTTGATAAAAAAAATTATAATTCACTTAAAGATAAAAATGAAATTAGACTAGTTAAAAGATTCAAATGGTGAAAAAATGAAAATATACGTAGGACATTCAACAAGTTACGATTTCAAAAATGAATTATACACCCCACTAAAAAAAAGTAACTTAAATAAAGTACATGAACTTACTTTTCCACACGACAATGAATTAGAATTATTTAATTCAAAAGATTTTTTAAAAAACAATGCAGAATTAATGATTGCAGAAGTGTCACATCCTTCATTTGGACTTGGAATTGAAATGGGATGGGCAAATTTAAATAATGTAAAAATAATTTGTGTTTATAAAACTGGAATAAAAATATCTAACGCATTAAAAGCAGTATCTAACACAATTTTAAATTATTCTAATGGAGAAGAATTAATAAAAAAATTAGAAAACGAATTGGTGAAATAATGGAAAGTAACGAATTTATTACAACTACTAAACCTCTTAAAGCAAGAGTAAAAGAGCGATATATTGACTTTATTGTTGAAGAAATATATGAAGAAGATGGACAAATAAAAAAATGTGTTGTTGATAGATACAATTTACCTTTTGAAGAACGAATTAATAAAAACCATGTGCTTGATATTAGCGAATCAACTGAATTTGATCAAGTAATAGTTGAAATGGAAAAAATTAATACAGACACTAACACTGCTCTTGCATTAATTGCTAGAGGAATTGGAGTAAGTAAAAATAGACTGGGTTATGGTGGATTAAAAGATAAACGAGGAATCACATGTCAAAGAATAAGTATTTATCAACCAAATTTAGAAAAATTAAAAAAATTTGGAGTAAAAGGAATTGAATTAAAAAATGCAAGATGGGCTAAAGACAGACTTGAACTTGGCCACTTGAAAGGAAATGAATTTACTATAATTCTTAGACAAATAAATGAAAGTGAAGAAGAAATAAAACAAATAATCCAAGATTTTTCAAACCAAATAAAAAATGGAATTCCAAATTTTTTTGGAAATCAAAGATTTGGTGGAAAAAGAATGGTAACACATAGAGTTGGAAAATTATTACTTAAAGAAGATTTTGAATCTGCAATTAAATTATATTTAACAGAAACTTATGAAGAAGAAAAGATTGAAATTAAAACTGCAAGAATAAATTTTGCAAAAACTTTTGATGTTGCAAAAGCATTAAGAGAATTTCCAAGAAAAGATTGCCGAACTGAACTAGCAATTCTTAATTCATTAATTAAAGAACCTAATAATTACCAACAAGCATTTCACACACTACCAAAAAAAACAAGATACTTGTTTATTCACGCTTATCAAAGTTATTTATTTAACAAAATGATTGAAAAACGAATTGAAAGACTTGGAAAAAATGCACTCTTGCCACAAGAGGGAGATATTCTTGTAAACGGTAAGGCCACAGCTTTACTAGTAGGATATCAAACAGAACTAGCAACTGGAATACAAGGCGAAATAGAACAAGAAGTAATTAATAATGAAGGAATTAAATTAGAAGATTTTATTGTAAAAGGTCAAAGTGAATTATCAAGTCAAGGTAACAGAAAAGAAATAAGTTTAGAAATAAAAGATTTTAAACTTGAAAGTATTTTTGATGATGAATTTAATAAGGGTCAAAAAGCAATCAAAATTACATTTTATTTAGACAAAGGAAATTACGCAACAACTGTTTTAAAAGAATTAATTAAAGAAGAAGTTTTTTAGACTATTTATAGATTTTATCATGATGATCAAAATCAACAAAAATTATTTTATCTTGAGTTACTTTAAAAGTTAAAACAAAACTACCAACATGAACCCTTTTAAACTCATTTGAAGGATATTTTAAATTTTTAAAATGTTGAAGTTCATAATAATTAAGATTAATAATTTGATTGATCTTTTTTTCAAGTTTTGCAAATAATGATTTGTCTTTTTTCTTTAATTTTTTTAAAATATCACTAATTGGAACAATATCAAAATTCAAAGTTTATCACACCAACTTTTAAATTCATTAGGACTCATTAATTTTCTCTTTTTTTGTCTTATTTGATTTTCAGCATAATTTGCTTTAGAAATAATTTCTTTTATTACATCATCTTTTATTTCACGATTATCATTTTCATTAATTTCAGAAATTTCTTCAATTTTTTTCATTAATTCAAGTTTTTGTAAATCTATTAAAGTACTAGCAAAAGCTTTTCTTGCAACACTACTCCAATTAACCCAGTCAGTTTTATCCATTTTAATTTTTAAATCGTCAGGAACTGATAAAGTAATAGTCGCCATAAAATAACCCCCAAATATTACAAATAATATACTTATATTATTTATTTACACAAAAAGTATTTAAAAATATGTTTTTATAAAGAATATTTAAAAAACTAAAATCTAAGAAAAAAATAGAAAAAAATTTATCCAACACTATAAATTGATTGATTTGCATAATCGTATAATTCTTTAGCATTTGGAAAAATTGTATTAATTATAGAATAATTTAATTCTTGCAAATTATCTTGAAGTGATAAAATTCGCATTTTATTTTTTTCTAAAATAACTTCATTTTTTCCACTTTCAATTAAAATAAATGTATAATTTTCATTACTTAACATTTGATTACATTCAGTAACATTTAATTGTCTTACAGAAGTATAATTTCCATCATTAGTATAACAAGAAACTAAATTTGATTTTTCATCAACAATTCTTAATAATTGAATCATATTTTTCCCATTTCCAACACCAGCAACTAACCACAAGTTAATAGTATTAACAATTGGTTGATTAACTTCTGTGCCTAAAATCATAGGGGATACAACAATATTTTCACTATTTTTTACAATTTGGAAGAATTCTGCTGGCACATATTCATTAGATTTATATGTAACCCCGTCTAAAGCAAATGTAAACCTATAAGGGTTAGCAAAAATTGGATAAATATAAACAATAGCAACAAACAATGCAATAATAATTACTAAAATTGTAATTAATGTAAATTTCCAATCAATTTTTGAACTTTTAATTTCTTCTTTATAATCAGATTTAACAGGTTGATTTTCAACTACATTTTTAACAACTGGTTCAACACCAATAACTTTTGAATTAGAATTATTTTTAACTAATTTTTTCTTAATAGAATTTGATTTTTTTACTTTTTTTGATTTACTAACCATATAATATTTAGAAAGAATAATATTTTTAAATAAACCTTTTAATTAGCAAATAAATAATCATAAAATTATTTAAAAACAAATAAAATTAATTAATTTTAAAAATATAAAACTAGTTTTAAGATAATTAAAGAAAAAGAGCATTAAGCTCTTTTTCAATTTAACTAAATTATCTATTTAATTAATGCATCTAAAACATTAATTAATTCTTTTGCAGCAGATTCTGTATCAGCAGCACTGTATCCAGCAACGATTATACTTCCGTTGTCAGCAACAGCAGCAACTTTACTTCCATCAGCTGTTAATAATTCTTGTAGGTTTTTACTGTCAACTGTGATTGTTTCAGCAGCTTTGTTTACAGCCCATCCACCAACGATAATTGATTTACCTTTTGATGATGAGTCAGTAGCAATTAAGTTACCTGCTTTAACTATTTCAACAGCAGCAACGTTAACATCTGATCCACCGCATGATCCTGTGATAGAGTTGATTGTTACTTTTATTCCGTTAGCAGTTTTTGTTTCTCCAGCAGCTAATCCATTGAATGGTGAGTCT
Organism: Candidatus Iainarchaeum sp.; assembly: GCA_028691435.1. Lineage (GTDB taxonomy): Archaea > Iainarchaeota > Iainarchaeia > Iainarchaeales > JAAZKV01 > JABIDZ01. The sequence goes on along the minus strand of JAQUZG010000001.1, from coordinate 143,278 downwards.
GGGTTTGAAACAACACTGTTTGAGTCAGATCCTAAGAAAATCTTTAATTGTCTTGTTTCATCAGGAACTGTTAATGTGAATTTTGACACATCAGATACAATTCTTGTACCGTCAACAGCATATGCTTCTAAAATGTTGTTTGTATTGTTTTTAATTTCCCATCCGCCTGTTACACTTGCAGCATCAACTGAAGGTCCATAAACTCCTGAAGTGTTCTTTTGAGATTCATAATCCCAAACAGATGCATTGTCAGTAGCTCTTATGAATAAATTAGTATCTTGACCTTTATTGTCAGTGTATACTAATTTAGCTGGTCTGTTTAATGAACTATTATATGTCATAGTGTAGTTAACATCAGGAGTTATTACTGCTAATGGTGTGAAATATTCTACACTTGGTGCGAAATATCTTACCATATTTGCATCACTTGTACTAGAATATGCTCCAACGTATGTTCCGTTAAAGTCAAGTTTTGTACTTCCAGAATCTTTAGCTTTATTATAGATGTTGAATGATTGGTTTTGTAATAATAATAATGCTCTATTTGATCCTGAAGCATTACTTCTCCATACAGCAAATGTTGTATTAATGTCTGTATTTGATGAAGATCTTGCACCAATATCAGCTAAAACAGCATTTTGGTAAACTGAACCAGCAGTGAATGCTATGTTTGCATCCCATGTGATATTAGCTACTTCTAATGATGATTTATCTCCTTCAACATAAGCTAATCTATTTCCATCAGTGTTGTAATAGAAAGTATATGGTTTTCCAGAAACAATATCTTGTGAAACTACTTCATTAGCAGGTAATGAGAAGTCAACCATGAATGGAACTGTTACAACTCCGTTTTGTCTATCAGAGTAAACAATTTTTCCGTCACCGATTGTTACATCAGTTGTTGGGTTTTCTTCAAATCCTAAGAATTCAAGTTTAGCAAAGTTGTTTGGGTAAACAATTGATTGTCCAACTTGTAATGCGTATTTAGATTTTGTAGATTCAGATCCACTTGTGTTTAAATAATCCCAGTTATTTACTAATGAGATTGATTTTAAATAGTTATTATCTACGTTAAAAGATGCTTTCCATGCTCTATTATTTGTTGCTGTTGAATCAGCATCATCATATGGATATCCTTTAGTATCTCTTAATTCAACTCTTGAAGATCCAGATCTAATAGATGCATAATATTTTGAAGAAGCTTCACTTTTACCAGCACTTACAATATAAATATCGTCTGAGAAGTATGATGAACCAAATTCACTTTTTAAGTTGTATGTTGTATCAGAACCTCTTTCAATTGTTCTTAATTCAACACCGTCTTTTAATAAAGCCCATTTAGCTCTGTATACACCATAGTTTGCTGTAACAGTCATATCTTTTAAAACGATTTTCATTACTGATCCTGCGTACATTGCAGTAGGAGTAACAGCTATTTCTTCATCTAAATAAACTGTTTGAGAATCTGTTTGTGCGTACATTACAATTTTTTTAGGAGAAGTACCCATTTCAACAATTTGGTATGTTTTTCCTAAAAATGGTATTTTTAAATCATATTTTGAGTTATTATCTAAGTTTGTACCATTGATTAATTCAATTCCTGAACCTAAATCAACTTTGTAGATAACGCCAGTTCCAGCAGATAATTTAGCTAAAACGTCACCAGGAGCAACATAATTTGATCCATTACTACCTTGGAAAACAACATCAGCAGATCCCATTAATGTTTCTTGTACAGAAATATTAGTGTAAGATGTACTATCTTGTTTAATTTGCCATCCACTTGTATTGATTAATGAATTCATATTTGATGATGAAGATGTGAATGAACTGAAATTTGTTTCTTGATTACTCCAGTTAAAATCACTTTCAGCAACATATCCACTACCAGATACAATTGTTGATCCACCATTAACAGTTAAATCAACTGTTTGGTTTGATGGAGATCCACCATTACATGCAGCAGCAGCTGATGCAGGTTTTGTTGCTAATTGAGCTATTCTTGAAGCAATATTTCCTGCCCAAATAACATCAGATACTTGTGCTTTTGATCCAACAACAACATCTACTGCTGGAGCACCTGTACTTGAAATAAAATTGTCTTTCGATAAGTCACTTAGACTTGCAGCTGTAACCATCGGAGCTAATGCAGTACCAATTAAGGCAGCACCAAATCCTAATGCAGCTATTTTTTTTACATTTAATCCTTTCATTTGTAATTCACCTCGTTTACAAAAAATAAACTATCCCTATGTTCAAATTATTAATCTCACATAGCCATAGCTTTCAGAATTAAAATTCTTTTTATTTAAATACCTTTCGGTTACCCCACTTTTTGACTAAAAAAATAGTCAAAAAAAGGCTAAAAAAGCCAAAAAATTACTTGTTTATATGAATTATTGTTAGTCAATAAACGAAATGTGTTTTTTTAAGTTTTAATTATTAAGACAAAATGTGAAATTTGATTAAATTAGATAAACAAACTTAGTTAGATTAAATAGAATCAAATTATAAAAAATAATAAAAAGCTAAATTATTTTTGTTTTTTGTAAGCTTTTTCATAGAATTTGCCTAATTCTTCTCTTGTCATTTTTTCTGTTAAAAAATAAGCATATTTTTGAAAAATTTCAGATAATGCATGTAACCCATCTTGGAATTCATATTGACTAAATTCAACTTTTGTTGGTTTGATTAATTCTATTGATGTTGGACCATAATAAAATAAAAATAAAATTAATGATGAAAAATCTTTAATTGATAAATTTACTTCAATAAATGAAGCATACATTTCACTATCAGCCTCTTCAATTATTTCAGCCTGTTTTATATCATAAATAGTAAAATTCTTTTCTTTTTTAAGAGCTTCACAAATATCATCCAAATTCTTTTTAAGTAAATTTTCTTCAATTGCTTTAAATTCAATGATTGAATTCAATCTTATTCTATATGAATCTGTTTCAGCAATTTTTTTTCTTTCATTTAAAGTTTGAACTATTTCTTGTCTTAATTTATACTTTGTTGGATACCCTTCTTTTGAAATAATATCGAGTTTTAACATATGTTTTAATTCACTCATCAATTTATCATAAGGAATATTCAATTGTTTATTTAATTCATCTTCAGTTTTAGGTTCATTAAGTAATAAAATTGCTATTCTTTTTTGTTCTTCTGAAAATCGCATATGCTCACCAAATTCTAAATAAATTAGAACATAGGTTTTTTTAAAGAATTACGTTTTAAAAAAACAGTCAAAATTAATAAATTAAAAAATTTAAATGATAAAAAATAATTAAGCTAACTTAAAATTAATAAAATTTGAATAATCTGACCAAAAGTAATTTAATAATTAGTGTATTAATATAATTATGAATAATTTAATTTTAAATACAATTTTATTTGCAAACGATGCAGTTAGTTTTGTTGACACTAATAATCAAATTGTAACACTTGCAAGTCAAAATTGGATGTTGATTGTTGTGGGAATTGCACTAATTATAATTAGTATATTTTTATTAGCAATTTTAAAAAAAGTAATAATTAATTCAGTTATTGGAGGAGTAGTTTTACTTCTAACACATTTTATTTTTGGTATCCCTGCATTAAGTATACCAAATGCAATAATTTGTATAATTTTTGGCCCTGCAGGAGTTGGAGTATTAATTGTTCTTAATCTTCTTGGGATAGTCGTTTAATTCATTGAGTGTGAATAAAATGAGTGACTTAAATGACAGTAAAAAATTAGCTAATTTTAAAATAGACTTTATCAATCATGCTAAAAAGAGTGAATTATACAAAAATATAATTGAGACTAATGGAAATATTGTTTTTGGAAAAGGTAGCGATTCCCCAAAAATTGTTTTTATTGGAGAAGCTCCAGGAAACAATGAAAATAAAATTGGATTGCCCTTTATTGGACGGAGTGGAAAATTACTTGATAATTGGATTAAACATATGGGATTAAATGATCAAGATTATAGTGTAATAAATGTTGTTCCAATCATACCATTAAAAGATGGATTAATTAGAGCTCCCACTGAAAACGAAATCAACTATTTTTTACCATTTACAAAAAAATATCTAGAATTATTAAATCCAAAAATCATTGTTTTACTTGGAAGAAGTGCAGCAAGTATTTTTGATAAAACTTTAAGTGTTGGCCAAATGAAAGATTATGAAAATAGAAAAATAATTTTTATTTATCACCCATCATTTTATTTAAGACGTGGACAAAATGGGTTAGAAGATGCTAACAAATTAAAATTAATTTTAGACAGTTTAAAATAAAAAAAGTAATACAGAAAATAGTTTTAAAAAATTTAATTTTAAAAAACAAAAAATCAAATAATTTGATTAATAACTAATTATCGAACATATGGCAATTTTGTATTTTGTTCTGTTGGTTCTTCTTCAAGCGCATGTAATTGTTTTGTTAATTCTTTAAATGTTTTCTCAATTTCTTTTGCATCTTTTGCAATAGATTGCATTTTAATTTTTAAATTATATTTTTTACAAATTACTTCAATAAGTTTTTTTGCACTCCCATTATCCCCATAAATTAATTGAATGTTTGTTTCACCCATCAAACATACTCCTTTCACACCATACATTCTACTTAATCCAACAAGTAGTCCAGCAACTCCTGAAATAAGTCCTTCTTTTTTATCTTCTTTTGCACCTATTTTTACCCATGAACTAACAACTTCGTTATCAGTTCCAGCAACAACAACATTTGGATTAGAATCAAGTCGCTTGTCACCAATATTTATCCCAGCAAGAGTAACAATTTCTTTAACACCAATAGATTTGAAAAACCCAATAAGTGTTTCTGAAAATTCATAATGTTCTTCACTTGTACCTGTTTTTGGATCAAGTGTTGGTTGAACTGGACCAGCTAAAAAAAGAAAGTCTTGTTTACCTTTTTTTAAATAAAAAACTTCGTCATGAATTAATTCAATTTTTGAATCTTTTGTATGTACACTTGGTGGAAAAGAATAAGAATAAATTTCAGCAATTTTTTCGGGGTGTAACTCTTTCATTAAATAATCAATTGCAATTTTTCCAACTAACCCAATACCCGGTAAACCAACAAGTAACACAGCATTATTAAGATTTAATTTTTTTATAACTAATATTTTTGTAGGCATCAATAATCACACAAATAAAACTAAATATAAATCTTTGCGATTTTTAAAAATTAATTATTCTTCAATTTTTGTAAATTCAAATTTAATATTTAATTGCTTTGATTTTTTTTCTAGTTGTGAAATTAATTCATCCATTATTTTTTCAGATTCTTTAAATGTCCAAGCTGTAAAAGTTGCTAAATAAACTCCAGCACCAGTATAAGCAACTGTACAATCAGGTGTTGATAAAATAATAGACAATAATTCTTTTATTCGCTCTACCCCATCACTTTCAAAACACAATAATTTTAAATTTGCTTTAAGTGTTTTTTTAGAAACTACAATGTTTTTGTCAACTAAATCAATTACTGGATTTATCCATTCTTTAGCAATTACATTTTCAATAATATTTTTATTTAATGCAATTTTTTCAAGTGCTTTATATAATCCACCATATTCGTTAATTAATGGATCAGCAACATTTTCCCAAACTTCATTAAATGGTTTATTAGTTTCTTTTGCAAGTAATTGAATTAATTTTTCTTCTCTATTAACTTGTTTAAATTCAGTTAATTTTTGTCTTTCTCTTTGTGGAGAAACTCCAGCAAATGCTAAATCAATTTGATTTCTATTTCTATCAACATTAACAACTTTTGCAACTCTAACTTGATTCATTTTTACAATATTTCTAATATTTTTTACCCAAGAACTAGAAACGTTACTAATATGAATAAATCCTTTTGCATTATTAAATTCAATTAATTCTACAAAAACACCATAATTTAAAATTTGAACAACTTTAACAACAACTAATTCACCACTTTCAGGATACATTTACTCACCAAATCACTATTAACTAATAAATATTTATGAGATACTAATGCTTATAAAACAAATTGATTTAAATACAATTAATATTAAGCTTCTGTTGCAAGTTTTCTAGTAATAAATAATTTTGCAACTTTGCTTGGTAATTCAACTTTTTGACCTTCCTTAAATGGCCCATATTCTTTCATATCATTTCCAACAAATGTTGGAACATCCTTTAATATTTCAAGTGCTACATTTTGTGATTCAACATCTTTTTCACCAAACAAGTTTTCATAAATTGCAGAATGTGAATTTAAAACATCAAGCATTTTTCTAAATGTTTCTTTTTCTTGACTCGCTAAATTATCTAAAGTAAATTCTTTTGTATGCGTTGCAATTAATGCCTTATTAAGTAATTTTTTTTCACGCAATAAAAATATTTCCTCAACAAGTCGTTTCATGTTTGAAAATTGTCTCGCATCACTTGATGAAAAATTCTTTAAAGAAGAAAGATATCTTTTTTTTTCATTTTCAATAAATTGTTCAAGATTATTAATAAAATCTTCATCCACTTCAACTAGTTTTGAAGTGTTTTTTTCTAGCCTATAAATCCTTCTAAGTTCATCATAAGTTAGTTCCATACTAAGAGAAAGGAAAAATATGCTTTTAATATTAACTCACAATTAAACATAAATTAAATTAACAAAGAAATTAATTAAAAAAACAAATTAGAGTAAATAATACCAATTATACTAGTTTTGCACCTTTTCCAATTAAAAAAATTGCTGCAAATTTAGGGACAACAACCGTTTCATTTTCATAAGGTCCAAATTCAAGATGATTTAATGAAAATTTTGGTGCTTTTTGAACAAAAACTTTTACATTTGTTTTATCAAAAACTACTGCATCAATATATGGATTAAAATCTTTTAATGAATCAATAGTTAATTCTTTTGCAATAAAACCAGTATCCCCATGCAAAGTAGACGGAAGACGAATAATTTTATTTATATCAATACTTGTTTGTCTATCAATTTTTGAAGAATTTTCATTAACAACTTTATCTAACACATTTTTCCAAAATATTTTATTTTTTGATTTATTATCATCAACTTTAAACAATAGACCTTTGTCTAAATTAGAATAATATTTTTCTTTTGATTCAAGAATTAATTTTATTTTTGGTTTTGAAAGAGTAGTTATTTTTGAAATTTCTTTTATATCTTTTTTAAAAAATTCTTTTATACCTAAATTAATTCGTTTTATCCAATTTCCTTTCCTTGTTGAACAAAAAAAATTATCATCAATATCATAACCAAGTGAATTATAAGAAATTCCATTACCAGTTAAATAATCCACTAGTTCTATTCTTGCTGGTTTTGATAAATTTTGAATTTCATTATTTCTTAAATGAACATGATATCCAGCTTTTCCAGAAAAATTAATTTTTAGTCCATCAAGTGAAAAATTAAAATCATTTTCAATAAAATTTAGTAAATTAAACACTTGTTTTTTTGCTAAATCAATATCTACTTTTGAAAACCATTGAATATCATTAATTACAATTAAATCTTCACTAAAATCATCCGCATCAAATTCATAGATTAAATCTGATTTTAACCAACCTTTATTTATCATTGGAGTTTTATCTGGAAAAGAATAATATGAATTAGAATATGAAAAAAATAAAGGTACAAAATCACGTAAAAACGAATTCATTTTAGTAGCTGATTCAAAATACATATTACGATTAGCAATTTTTCTTTTAAATACTCCATACCCAAATTCACGTTTATTTATATCATTTATTGAATCAACAAAATTTTTTGAATAATAATCTTTAAAATTTTCTTTTAAAAATTTTTCTTCATTAGTTATTTCATTCATAAAAATCACATCAACTTTATCAGATTTTTTTAATTTATTTTTAATTTATTCAGATCATATTTTTAATTAAATAATTATTCCACATTGTTATTTTTTATTCTATTTTTAATTCTTAGATTTGAAATGTACCATTGAACCGGATGTTTATATTTACATTTATCACATTCTTTAACTTTTAAACCATAATCTGCAATTTTTCTACATCCTGGTGCAGATAGTTCTTTTTCAAAAACTTTATCTATTTGATATTTTGCAATTTTTTCATCATAATCTGGACTTTTTGAAAATAAAACTAACATTTCAGTTTTATTCATTCCAATTTGATATAAAAAAGAAGCAAGAGTTAGTCTTGCAACATGACTTAATTTTTTACCTTGTGCTTGTTGAGTATAAAGATCATTAATACATGGCGGAAATAAATCTGAATAAACTTTTCCAACTAATCTTTCATCAAATCTTTTTTGTTGAATTACTCCAAGTTGATCATCAATAGATTTAGCATATTGTAGAAACTTTTTTGGTATTGTTTCTTTTGGCAAAGGCAGTGAATCAAAAACTTTTTTATAAGCTTTTTCAGATAAAAACCTAGCAAAATCATTTATTGATAAATAAACAAATCCTTCTTCAGTAGATTTGTTGATTAATTTTGATTCTTCATCTTTAAAATAAATATCTAAAAAATCAAGAATTTTAATTTTTACAAAAAAATAATTATCATCAACTAATTCAAATTTTATTCCAAGATCGTTAGATAAATTAATACACACATCTTTTCTATGTTCAGTGTTTTCAAGTATTTCAAAAGTGTCTTTTCTAACCATATCACAAAATTTTTCTTTAATATTTGGAGTTTTTATTAAAGAAATTAAAATTTTTGCAACAGTAAAACTCATTATTTCAACTTTTAATAATTCTTCACTAGGATTAACCATTTCAAAAAAATATTTTTGATTAGAATTTGCTTTTAAAATCATCAATGCAGCTTTTTTAATTACTTGTTCATCAACATCATCAATCATTATATTAAATGTTTTTAATTTTTCTTTTGCAATATTAGAAAAAGGAAATTTTTGTCCAAAAAGTAAATTTTCCATAATTAAATAATATTTGAAAAGTAATAAAAAGAAAACACATTAAATTAAATAAATTTAAAAAAAATCAAATTAAATAAATTTAAAAGAAATCAAATTAAATAATTAAATTTACTTAATTTAAAATATTATAATATCATGTGAGCTAAATAGAAAACTATTTTTGTTTGACCAATATGGTAAGAAATTTTTATTGCAGCATCATTTTTTAATTCAATAGTTATTTTTTCAAAATTTTCACATTCCTTAACAATACTTTGTAAAAAATTTAATGAAAATTTACAAAGAACATTTTCTTTTGACACAATTTTAGATACTGATGAAATATCACTATCCATTACCCCTTGTGGCCCTCGTGCTTCAATAAAAAATTTTGAATTTTCAACTTTTAAAACTACACTTGTACCAAATAAATTAGCATCTTTTAAAACTTCTTTAAATTGAAGGGCACTAATTTCAATTTTTGTTTTATAACTTATTTCAGGCAACTTTACATCCAAGTCTTTAACATCAATTAAAGGTAAACGAAATGATCTTTTCATTTCAGAAATAAATTTTAATTTTAATTCAGAATCAGCAATTTCAATATGCATCATATCTTTTACATCAGCTCTTTGAATTATTTTATTTAATTCAACTAAGTCAATACCAATGTAATTTGATTCAATATCATATTTATTAAATAATTTTTTATCAATAAAATAGTCAACTAAAACTATTTGACTAGGATCAATTGATTTAAAATAAATCCCATTATCAGTAAATCTAAAATTTCCTTCAGGAATAAATGATGAAATAGCTTCAATACCTTTTTTTAATATTTCAATATTTTTTAATTCAATCATGCTAAATAATAAGTGTTCTTTAGTATTTAAATATTTTTTTTTAATTAAAAAAGATTATTAGAAAAAATAAAAAAATTAATTTTCTATTCTTGGAGCTAAGTAATACATTATTTTTGCTTTATCAATTTCATACATTACTTTTATTGGAGCATTTGATTTCAAAAAAATTGTAACTACATCCATAGAAGATGCTGCTTTTAAAATATCTGTTAAATAGTCAAGTGGAAACATACTTTTACATTCATTTTTTACTCTCATTTGAGTTAATAATTCTTTATCTTGTTTCAATTCTTCATTTAAATTTCCTTTTGATGAATTTGCTTTAATATAAAATTTTTCTTCATCACAACCAATTGTAATGTGAGTACTTATTAGAGCTGTATCTTTTAAGGCATTTTGTAAAAACCCCGCATTAATTTCAATTTCAGCATCAAAATCAATTCTTGGAGTTGGAACTTCAGAAGTAGAAATATCAATCAATGGAACTTTAAACGCTCTTGTTGCTTTTCCATTAAATGAAACACATAAAAATGTTTTTTTTTCATCAAGAGATAAAGATAATTCATCACTTGCTTGAGCACGTGATAAAACTTGATTTAGATAATCTAAATCAAGACCAAGTCTTAATTCCGTAGAATCAAATTTTGAAAAAGCCTCAGCAGGCATAAAAAAATCAATCATTGAAATTTGACTTGGATCAGTTGCTTTTAATTCTAAACCATTTTCTTTAATAACTAGTTCAGCTTCATCAATTAAAACAGATATTGCTTCAATACACTTTTTAAAATTTGAAGCATTTTTTAAAATTAATTCCATAATCTCACAAATAATTAAACTTTGATTAAGTTTAAAAATAAATCTTATTAATTTGACTTTAAACGTTTATAATCAATAATATTTCCAAAAGAATCAAGAGTTAATTGCAATCGTTTAGTATCAATTTCTATAATTGTTGAAAAATTTTTATCTTCAGATTTAAAATCAATAACAACAATTCTTGTTTTTAATTGAGATTCAATAATTGGTTTAAATTTATTTATCAATAATTGTTTTAAAGAAAGTGATGAAGCATCTAATGAAGAAGAATTATTTATTTTTTGACTATTTTTTTTATCAACAATAATTGTCTCTTCTTTAGCAATTTGATTAATTTTTTTTGATTCATTAGTTTTAGAATTTAAGTTTACAGGATTTTTTTTCTTAAGTGATTTTAAATTGGTTAATATTTCTTTAATTGATTTTTTATCTTTGTTTAAAATTTTTTTAAATAAAATTATTAATCCTGCAAAAACCAAAAGAATTATTGAAAATATAATTATGATTAGAGAAATATCAACTAAAGATAATTTAGAGAAATTTGACAAATCAAAAATTTCTTGTAATATAAAATAATTCATAATTATAAATTGATTTTGATTAATAAAAAGTTTTCTAATTATTAATTTATTTTAACAATAGGGCCCAAAATCACTAGGTAATTTACTAGTTGTAATTAAAGCTGGAAGATCATCAAATATCCAAAGTTTAATACATCCAATTAATGGAATTTTAAAAAATGATGATCCAACAATATCTTTTTTATTTATTGCATAAACAGTTAAACAATTATGTATTTTTCCTTGATTATCAAGGACACAATCTTGATCAAATTGTTTATTTGTTTCTATATTATCACCTTTAGTAATCAAAAAATTCCCATCAAGAGCAACAATTTGAGCAATTGATCGGTGAATAATTGGAATCCCATAAGGATAAGAATTATAAACAACTATTTGACCATTTGTATTTGGAGTAATAGCAATATTTTTATCAAAAACTAATTTTTCTAATTGTGAAGATGAATTATATTGTCCTGTAACATAATCTTTTGCAAAAATTTGATTAATTGATTTATTAAGAGTTACAACTTCACCAAAATAAGCATTTGAATTATTATTAGTTAATCCAATAACATCCCCCCTATAAAGTGTTGGATGCATACTTGCAGAATAAACGATAACTAATGGTGATGAAGAATTAAATAAGAAAATTAATAATGTGTAAAATAATAATGCACAAATTAATGCATAAATTAAATTAGCAATAAATTCAATTGTTTGATTTTTACCAAAAATTTTTTGTAAAATAGGCAAAATAATTAAATCAAAATAATAAAAAGGGTCAATATATTTTAAGAAAGAAAATAATGAAAAAAAATTTGATAAAATATTTTTTAAATCAACTGAATTGTTATTAGTTTTTACATCAAACTTAGTATTAGTTTTTGATTGTTTATGTTTACTCATTTAATTCAACTCACTAATAAAATTAAATAATTAATATTTATAAAATGACAGTTAACAAGTAAAATTTAATTTTAACAAGTAAAATTTCCTTTTTTTCTTTTTGTGCCATAAGTAAATACAATAAAAATTATTGCAACAACATAAATAAATCCAAGTATAAAATAAAGTTCATTCATTCCAGGAATTGATAATGTGCCACCAATTATTCCAACTGCCTCAACTATTGCCCCATAAAGAACAGATGCAAATGAAAGAATAATTAAAAAAATTACATCTTTTATAATTGTTGAGAATTCATGGGTGTATAGTTCACCCTTTGCAACCATTGCTGAAAGAATCGCTCCTGCAAGTGCTCCAAAAACATAACCTAATAATTCAGGTGGGCCATGTCCAATTAATAACCCATTGAGTAATCCTAGTCCAGCTAAATGATTATCAATCAAAAACATTTCACCAAAAAATAACCCAAGTATTGACGCATTCCAAACAATAATGAATATTGATCCAGCACCATAAAGTAAAGATAACACTATTGCAAAAAATAAAACTTTTGCATTATTTATAAAAATATAACTTGTACATCCAATCATTGAAGCTTGTGTTGGATCCTTGCACACCTCCGCGCCTGTTCCAACAGCATTTCCAAAAAGAGATAATGGTTGTAAATTTTTACATGATCCAGTTACCCAACAAAATGAATTTATTTGCTCTTTGAAAAGAGTTTCTTTTATTTCCACTGGTGCAAAAACATAAGCCATAGAAAATGCTAAAATTACTCCAAAAAAAACAAAAATAAATATCATTATCAAGCTAAAATGTCTTGCAAAAAAAGTAGTACATGATTTTCTTTCAATCATTTCGTCAGATTCTTCAACAGTAATTATATTATAAAGCATTGGAACTAATCCAATTGTAACAAATGCAACAGAAAGAATAGATGAATAATTTGGAAAAAGCCAATACGCAAAAAATATCCCTGTAATTGTAATTAGCATTACAAATGGTAAAATTAAATAAGGCTTTTTTCTAATTTTTACTTCACCAATTAAAACTTCTAAAACCATATTACTCAGATTACCCTAGTTAACAAATTAATTTAACTTTTTTTAGTTTACCACATATTTAAATACTTTTCATAAATTAATTCTTTTAGAAATATAAAAGGTTTTCTAGTATAAGTTTATTTTAACTGTTTATTGATTATAATGAAACAAAAAGAGGTTTTTATATGAGTAATGAAAAAATAGCTGTTCCTGGACAAGTTTTAGCTACTGAGGAAGAATATTTGCCGGGTAAAAATACTGTTGGAGATAATGGTGAAATAAAATCAACAGCATTTGGTAAAATAATTTTTAACGAAACTGAAAAAGAAGTGGAAATTGATGCAAAATCAAGAAGATTAGTAAAAGAAGGAGATATTGTTTATGGTAGAGTTTCATTAATTAAGGATTCTACAGCAGTACTTGAATTAATAAAAGCAGAAAATAATCACATAATTAATATGACAAAAGGTCAAATCGCAGTTAGAAATATCAGCAATAATTTTGTTGAAAGACCAGATAGTTGTATGAAACTAGGAGATATTATAAAAGCAAAAGTAATTTCTGTTAATGAAAATACAACTGAATTATCTACTAAAGAAGAAGGTCTTGGTGTAATAATAGCATATTGTACAAAATGCAGAAAAGAAATGGTTTTTTCAAATAATAGATTAACTTGCTTTGATTGTAATCAATCAGAAGATAGAAAATGGTATTTAAAGAAAGAGACTTTTGAAAATAGACCAAATCGACAATCTTTTAATAATTCAAATCAAAGAGGAAGATTTAATAATATTAATAATAGAAACTTTAATAGCAATGATAGAGGAGTGAATAGAAATGGAAATAGAAATTTTAACTAATGAAGGAAAAAAATTAGAATTTTACTTAAATGGTGAAAGACACACTATTCCAAATGTTTTAAGAGAAAAATTAGCTGAAAACGAAAATGTTGAATTCGTTGCTTACAGATTAGAACATCCTTTAGATAAAAAAGCAAGATTTATTTTAACAACAAATTCATCAAACCCAAAAAAAGTTTTGATTGAAGCAATAAAAGAATTACAAAGTGAAGTTAGTGAATTAAAAAAAGAATTTGCTAAAATAAAATAATTCTTTTCTATTTTTTTAATTATTTTAACTATTTGTTTAATGAAATTAAATATAGTTTTTTAGAAAAACTATTTTTTTGATTTTTTAGCTTTTGAAACTGACTTATCAATGTATTCTTTTAACAAGTCTTTATATTCTTGAGATAATTCAGCTTTTTTTGATGGCACCATATTAGTTAATGAATCTGCAATTTTAGTAAATTCAGCTGGGAAAAATACTTTGTTCCCCTTACCATTAGACATATTTTCGATCGCTTTAATATAATAATATGCTAGCGCTTTATCATCAAGATTTGTAGTTGCTTCTTTTACTGCCTCTATTTCAGCCTTATGTGCTAAAGCTTTTTCCATTCTTGCTAATTTTTGTTGAACAGCTGCTTTTTCTTCATGCATCGCATTAATTACAGTTTCTGGGATTTGAACATCTTTTATTTCAACAGATTCAACGGAAATTCCCCAATGTTTTGAAATTTTTTCAAGACTATTTTTTACATGTGCATTTATTAATTCAATATTTGAAATTATTTCACTTAAATTCATTGATCCCATTACATCACGAATTGATGAAATTACAAAAAGACAAGATGCATTAACATAATCTTCAACTTCAACAACTGAATTAACTACACTTTGAGCATCCTTATTAACTTTTAAATAAATTACTGTATCAACACTTAATTCAATTCGATCTTTTGTAACAACATCTTGTTTTGGAACATCAATAGTTTTTACTCTTAAATCAACTAAAGAATATGATTCAACTCCAACTAAAACAAATGTTAACCCTGGCCCTTTAACTCTACTAAATTTTCCAAATCTATAAATTACTGCTCTTTGATAATCCATTAATTGAACAAAAGACTTTGCTGCAATAAAGAGAAAAACCGCCCCAATAATTATCCAAATCAAATAATAAATTAAACCGTGCGAAAGTAAAAATTTAAGATTTAAAAAAAATAAAACAGCGATTATAGAGATTGCAATTAAAATTATACCAAAAACAACATATTTGAATTCCATAATCTCACTAATCCATAACTTTAACTAAATACATAATACTATATATTATTAATAAACATAATATATAAATAAATGTATCCATTACATAATATTAATAGTCAATAACATTAATTGTAAAAAAAATTAATTAAAATGTGAAATTTATGAAAAATAAAGTGTTAGTTGTTTGTGTTGATAGAGACAATGATCTTGGAAGAAAGACTGGAATAAGTGGCCCAGTAATTGGTGTTGAAAGAAACATTGATGCTGCAACAAAACTCATATTGGCTGATCCAGCAGAAAGTGATGCAAATACTATTTTTGCAGCAGTTAAAAAAATTAAAGATGCAAAAAAACATTTTAAAAATATTGAAATTGTAACAATAACAGGACACGGAAAAGACAATTTATTATCAGATAAAGAAATAAATCGACAATTAGATGTTATTCAAAAAAACTTTTTTATTGAAGGCTGGATTTTAGTTACTGATGGTGATGAAGATAATCAAGTCATACCACTTTTACAATCAAGGGGAAAAATAATTTCAACAGAACAAATTATAATTAAGCAAGCAAAAGCTGTTGAATCAACTTTTTATACAATTAAAGAAGTAATAAAAGATCCAAGTGTTGCTAGAACAATTTTTGGAATACCTGGAATTGTAATTGTAGCTTATTTATTGTTTGGAAATATTTCATTACAAGCACTTTCATTCATAATTGGAATATATTTATTTATGAAAGGATTTGGAATAGAAGAAAAAATTGTAAATATATTTAAAGTTTTAATAAAAAGTATAAAAGAACAAAGAGTTAGTGTTGTTGTTTATACATTAGCATTAATTTTACCAATTATTGGAGTATTATTAATGTTTATTCAAATAAGATCTTCAGAATTTATTGATGTTAGTTTAGATCTAATTTCTGCTTTAAAAATAATTTATCCATTTATTGCATTTTCTGGAATAAGTTTACTTGTTGGAAAAATGATTGATGGAGTATATGATAAAAAAGCATACAAAATAGGAAAATATATTTTACAAAGTTGTTTATTGATTTGTATTTGGTTAATTATTGAATCAGCAACACTTGTATTTTTAAGACAAACAACACTTTCTTGGTTTAGTCTAAACATAATGATTAGTTTGATTTTTTTAATTGTTGCAATAAACATAGCAAAAATATTTAATATCCAAAACAAAATAACAAAGTTATATTTAGATACATTAGTTTTAGATGAAGAAGGAAATGTAATTGGAAAAATAATTGAAATTGATAAAAAGAAAGAATATTTAATTTGTAAAACAGAAAAAGAAGAAATAAAAATAAAAAGAAATGAATTTTTATTTAAAGAAGGAAAAATAATTTTAATTAATAAAAATTAAATTATTTTTTCAAATTTTGAAATTAATTTTTTCTTTGCAGCACTATCAACTAAAGCTAATTTTAAAACATCAGTTAATGATGAAACAGATAAAATTTTTATTTGATCAAGTTTGTCTTTCGAAATTACAATATCTGCAAAGTTTGATTTTGGCACAATTACTTCTTTAAATCCAGCTTTTATTGCAGCTTCAATTTTTGAAGAAACCCCCCCAATAGGAAGTACTTCTCCTCTAACACTTAATGATCCAGTCATTGCTAAATGTTGTTTGATAGGGATACGCTCTATTGCAGAAATTACTGCTGTTGCAATTGATACTGATGCAGAATCCCCTTCAACACCCTCATAAGTTTGTAAAAATTGAATATGAATATCTTTTGCAAAATTTTTTCCTGAAACTTTTTTGAAAATTACTGAAACATTTTCTACAGCTTCTTTTGCAATTTCTCCAAGTTTTCCAGTAGCAATTACACGCAAAGTATTTCTTGATGATGGAGGAGTTACTGCTGCTTCGATTGGAATAATACTTCCAGCACTACCTTCACCAAATACCGCCAAACCATTTACTCTTCCAACGGCACTTCCAGTTGTTAAATAAACTTCATAATTCTTTTTAGTTTCTATCATTTTATCAACAATTTGACCTTCAAGAGTTTTTGAAGTTTCTTTAGCTTTAATTACATCATCAAATGATACAACATTTTTATTTTGTTCTCTTGCTAAGTCTCCAGCAGCTCTAATTAACCCACCCAAATCTCTTAATTTTAAAGTTAATTTTCCTTTTTTATCTGATCTTCTTCTTGCTTCAAAAATTATTTCTTCTACTGCACTTTTGTCAAAATGTGGGATCTTACCATCATTTTCTATTTCTTGTGCAACAAATTGAGCAATTTTAAATCTATTTTCTTCATTATCTGGCATATCCACATTCATATAAACTTCATACCCATATCCCCTAATTCTTGAACGAAGTGCTGGATGAACTTTTTCAAGATCATTATAATTTCCAGCTGCAACTAAAACAAAATCACAAGGAATTGCATCAGTTCTAGTCATTGCTCCAGATGAATTTTCACTTTGGCCAGTAATTGAATATTTTTTCTCTTGCATTGCACTTAACAATTCTTGTTGAGACTTATATGAAAGCATTGCAATTTCATCAATAAATAATACCCCCCCACTTGCCTTGTGAATCATTCCAGGCTCTACTCTTAAATGTGCAGGAGTGCCTAGTCCACCACTTTGAAGTGGATCGTGTCTAACATCACCCAAAAGTGCTCCAGCCCTAGCACCAGTTGCTTCAAAAAAAGGTGCAAATTTTTTATTAAAATTATTTATTAAAAGTTTTGGTAAATTTGCATTAGATTTACTTCTCATCTGACCACTAACACTTAATCCAATTAAAAGAACCGCTCCAATTAAAATAAATGCTGCATAAATTATATCTGAATACCATTTTAATTGCCAAAGTACAGTTGATAAAACCATCCACCCAAGTGGAAGAACAAATGAAAATAATCTTACTGAATCATCTTCTTTAGAAGATTGAAATTTTAATTCATCAAGAATTTCTTTTCCTTTTCCAGCTGGAACAACTCTTACTTTTGGATTATTTGAATCATCATTATTTGGATAAATTAAAACATCTTGAAGTGCTTGAGTTGGAAGTATTTGTGACATAGCTTTTGCAAGCAAAGATTTTCCAGTACCAGGATAACCAATTAGTAAAACATTTCTTTTTTGAGCAGCAGCTTTTTTTATTAATTCAACACTTTTTTCTTGACCAATAACTTGTTTAAGCAATAATTTTGGAATAAAAATTTGAGATGTATCAGTAAAAGAAAAGTCAGTAATAACTTTTTTATTTTCTTTTTCGTCATCTTTTTGTAAAGAATTTTTTGAAATGTTTTGTGAATTTGATGAAGTTGATTTTGAATTTTGTTTAAAATTACTCAAATCACTTGAACTTTCTGCAAAGTATTCAAAAGATGAATCAGAGTCAATCTTTTGTTTATTTGATTTCTTAGCCATAAATAAATACCACAAGTAAAATCTTAAAAAGGCTTTCTTGATTAATATAAATAAGATGGAAAAAATAAAATTAACAATTCTTGGTAATTGTGGCTCAGTTCCACAAAAAGATAAAAGTTTTTCAAGCAGTATAATTAGTTATTTTGGAAATAATCTATTATTTGATTGCCCTGAAGGAACACAAAAACAATTAATGAAATCAAAAATTTCATTAATGAAAATAGATAATATTTTTATAAGTCATATGCATACAGATCATTTCCTTGGTCTTTTTGGGTGGATTATAACAATGCAATTAAACAACAGAAGCGAACCATTAACAATTTTTTCTCCCACTTGGGGAAAACAAAAAATTGAAAGAATGCTTAAAGAAATTATAAAACCAAGTTTTCAAATAATTTATAAAGAAATTAAAAAAGGAACAATTTACAAAAATGATTTTTTTGAAGTTAAAGCATTTCCATTAGATCATGAGATCAGTTGTTTTGGATTTGTGTTTAAAGAAAAAGATAAAGAAGGAGTTTTTGATAGAAAAAAAGCTGAAAAATTAGGCATACCTGTTGGTCCACTTTATTCAAAATTAATTGAAGGAAAAAAAATTAAAGTTAATGATAAGATTTTTACAAAAAAGGATGTTTTTGATTATTCTAAAAGACGAATAGGTAGAAAAATAACAATTGCGATGGATAGTAGACCATGTAAAGAAACCATAAATAATGCAAAAAATTCGGACATACTTGTTCATGAATCTACATTCTTAAATGATGAATTAACTAAAGCTAAAAAAACAAAACATTCTACTGCTAAAGAAGCAAGTGAAATTGCAAAAAAAGCCAATGTAAAAAAATTAATTTTAATACATTTTAGTGCAAGAACAAATAATATAAAAGAATTTGAAAATGAAGCACGTGAAAATTTTAAAAATTCTTTTGCTCCAAACGAATTTGATGAATTTCAAATTTAAAAAAAATTATTTTTTTAATTTAGTTTTTTTATTATCAAAACTAGAAGAATCATCATCAAAAATTATATTATTAGCGTTTTTTCCATTAGCAAATCTTACAAAATCAATTAATTCTGCTTCTTTTGAAATTAAATCATTTTCTTTTAAAGCAATTAATTTTTCAAATGTTTTTTGATCCATTGCACCTTTTAATAACTTATTTTCAAGTGATTTCATTTCTTTTCTAATTAATTCTGAATCATAAACAAGATTTTGAATATGTATTTTTTTATATCTTGTTGGCTTATCAAGTTTATTATAAATTAATTCTACTTTTTTACTAACGCCTGGCAAATCAATTTCTTTCAATTTATTATTTTCAAGTTCAAAAAAAGTTTTTTTTGATTCAAAATCTAATTTTAATTCTTCAAAAACATTTTTACTAATTTTTCCTTTCATGAATTTTAAATTAGCTAGTTTTAATTGTGAATCCATTTGAGATATTTTTCGTTCATTTTCAAAAATTATTGCGTTAATAGTTGAAGTATTTCTAACTAATAAAAGAAAAAGAATCACTAAAACAATCAATGAAATTATTATTATTCCAATCCAAAACATAATAAATTAATAATTTTAGAGAATATAATTATTTCTATAAATCATAAAATTATTAAACTTAAATAAAATAAAAAATAACAAGTTAATAAACTCAAAACTAGCTATTAAAAATATTTGTAAATTTAAATTATTTGATAAATATGCAGATAGGTATAGTTGGAAAACCATCTTGTGGTAAGAGTACTTTGTTTTCAGCTGCAACTTTGATGGATGTTGGAATTGCTTCTTACCCATTTACCACAATTGAACCTAACAAAGGAACGGCATTTATTAGAGTAGAAGATGCTGGAAAATATTTTGGAGTAATTAGTAATCCAAGAAGTGGTTTTTTACTTAATGAAAATAATAATCCAATTAGATATGTTCCAATTGAATTAATTGATGTTGCTGGACTTGTGCCTGGTGCAAATGAAGGAAAAGGCCTTGGAAATAAATTTTTAAACGATTTAAGTCAAGCAGATGCTTTGATACATGTAGTTGATGCATCTGGGAGTACAAATGAAGAAGGGAATATGGTTGCGCCTGGAAGTCACGACCCTTGCAAAGATGTTGAATTTTTAGAACGAGAAATAGAACTTTGGTTTTTAAAAATTATTGAAAATAATTGGGCAAAATTTGGAAAAGTTGCAGAAAAAGATTTTAAGAAAAAAGTCATAATTCTTTCACAACATTTATCAGGAATTAAAATTTTAACACACCATATTGAAAAAGCATTAAGAGATTTAAAAATAGATGAAAAAATGTTTTCTGATTGGACTATTGAAGACAAAACAAAATTTGCAAAAAAATGTCGAGAATTAAGTAAACCAATAATTATTGCAGCAAACAAATGTGATATGCCAACATCAGAAGAAAATATTAAAAAAATGAAAGAAAGATTCAATAATCTTACAATTATACCTTGTTCTGCAGCAAGTGAATTATCTTTAAGAAAAGCGGCAAAAGCTGGAATATTAAAATATTATCCAGGCCAAGATAAATTTGAAATTATTGGCGAATTAAATGAAAAACAAAAAGAAGGACTTGAAGTTATTGATAAAACAGTATTAAAAAAATTTAATGGAACAGGCATACAAAAATGTTTAGATGAAACAGTACTTAATGTATTAAATTATATCCCAATATTCCCTGGAGGAACAAAAGGATTACAAGATAAAGAAGGAAGATATATCCCAGATTGTTTTTTAATGAAACGTGGAAGCACAGCATTAGATTTTGCATATTATTTACATAGTGATATTGGAGATAATTTTATTAAAGCAATAAATGTTAAAACAAAACAAATTATTGGAAAAGATTATGTTCTTGAATATGGAGATGTAATTGAAATTGTGTTTAATAAAAGATAATTTAAAGCACAATATGCCCCGCGGATTATATTTTAATTATTTGGTTTAACTAATTATATATGAGTCAATTATTTACTGATAAATATTTTCCAAAAACTATTGAAGAATTTATTGGAAATTCGGAAATTGTAGAAAATGCTTTAAATTGGGCTGAAAAATGGGAAAGTGGAATTAAACAAAAACCCTTACTTTTTTATGGAAATAGCGGAAATGGAAAAACTACCTTAGCTTATTTAATCGCAAAAAAAAATGATTGGCAAATATTTGAAATGAACTCTTCAGATTTAAGAGATAAAGAGAATATTGAAAAAATAATGGGTGTTGCTAGTCAAAATTCAACATTATTTTCTAAAAAAAGGCTAATTTTAATTGATGAAATAGATGGATTACAAGCACAAGATAGGGGTGGAGCAAGTGCAATAATGACAATAATAAAAAATTCTAATAATCCAATAATTTTAACAGCTAATGAAGTTTATTCTGATAAAAAATTAGTTCCTTTAAGAAGTTTAGCAGAACTAATTGAATTTAAAAAAATAAATTATTTGTCGATTGCAAAAAAACTTAAAGAAATTGCAACTATTGAAAATATTGAATTTGAAGAAGATTCATTAAAGTTACTTGGAAAAAATAGTGAGGGTGATTTTAGGGGAGCATTACTTGATTTACAATCACTTGGGAAAAATGTTACTACAAAAGATATTGAAGGATTATTTGCTCGGTCTAAAAAAGAAAAAATTTTTTCTATAATGACTAAAATATTTAAAGGAAAAACAATAAAAGAAATAAATGAAGCAATAAATAATTCTGAAACATCAAGTGATTTATTATTATCTTGGGTAGATGAAAATATTCCAAGACAATATGAAGGAGAAGATATCGCTAAAGCTTATGAATATTTTAGTAAAAGTGACATTTATAATGGGCGAATTTATAAAAGACAACATTATGGATTTTTAAAATATGTTTATTTTTTATCAACTGTGGGAGTTGGATTATCAAAAGAAAAAGTTTATTCTGGATGGAGACCTTTTCAATTTCCATCATTAATTTCAAGTTTATCAACTAATTCAGCTAAACGAAAAGTAAAAAAAGAAATCGCAAAAAAAATTTCAAAAAAAACACATTGTAGCGAAAAACAAGCAATCAAAGATTTACCATTAATTGAATTATATTTAACAGAAAAAGAAAAAATGAGCGATTATATAAATTATTTCGAATTTAGCGAAGAAGAAATGGCATATTTACTCAATACAAAAAAAGACACAAAAAAAGTAGAAATTTTGTTTAAAGATGCAAAAGAAAAAAAAGAACAAATAATAATTGAAAAAATGTCAAAACACAAACAAACAACTTTATTTTAAAAAAATTAAAATTTTGAATTATCTTCAACAAAATCTTCTATTACATTAATTATTAATTTTCTTTTAATTAAAATTATTGCAAGAACAACTGAAGAAACAAAAATAATTATTATGCCTGTTGTTGTCCCTGTTAAAAAATTAATTAATTCAGTTAAATCAATTACAGGAGTAATTTTTTTCCAAGTAACATACGACAAACTTAATTTATTTGATGTTTTATACCCGTTCCAAATTATTTTTTTTCTTTGTCCAACTGAAGAAATGTCAGCACTTGGTTCAATATTTTCACCAACTTCTGCCCCCGCAGGTAAAATTATCGCCACCATTGTATTATCAGGAATTACCCAACTACCATCATAAAAATAATCAAAATATTTTGTTTTTAATACAAGTTCTTTCATAAAAGTTGATTCTTTTGACTCAAAAACAATTTGTTCAGTCAAAGCATAAGTTAACTTAATATAATTTTGAACACCATCAGAATATTCAACAATTGTTTTTTCAACTAAATCTTTATTTCCTATGCTATAAGTAAAAACTGGATTAAACTCAATCCAATTTTGAAAATCTGTTCCAAGTTCATCACTTTTTTTTCTAAAATTTAATTTATCATTTTCATTTTGAAAAGACAAGTAAAATTTTTCAACAACTACTGAATTCCCATCAATATCAATATCAATTTCAATGTCATGTTGATAAATAGAATATGCTGGTTGTGATAAACTTGCCGAGTAAACAGCACTTACAAAAACGAAAAATAAAAATAGTAAAATTAATTTTCTAAAATTCATAACAAAATAATGTATAAAAGTATTATTAAATTTTATTAATGAGCAAAAAAAGAAAATTTTTATAAAATTTAATGATATGTTTAAATGGAGTTGCATACTTAATGTATATATGGTTGAGCTTCAATATTTTGGTCATTCTTTTTTTAAGATAAATCATAACAAAGAATCAATATTAATTGATCCCATTTTTAATGAAACTAAAACAAATTATAAACGTGAAAAAAATATTCCAGTAAAGAAAGAAGATTTAAAAAAAATTTCATTAATTTTAATAACTAATGAAACGGAAGAACACTTTGATAAAGATGCAATAAAAGAAATTTCAATAAGAAATGATGCAACAGTAATAGCTAATGATTATATTTTGAATAGTATTGATATTCCAAGAAACTTAAAAAAATCACTTATTCCAAATAAAGAAATTCAATTAAAAAATGTTAAAATAAAACCAATTATCGCACATTCGCCAAAATGTTTTTGTACTACTGGATATGTAGTAGAAATGGATAATAAAAAAATTTATCATGCTGGAATAACTAAATTGATTGATTCATTTCCAGCAGTTGATGCAGATATTGCATTATTACCAATAAGTGTTACTACAATGGATGTTATTGATGCTGTTAGGGTAACAAAAATACTAAAACCACAAACAGTTATTCCTATGCAATATGATATGTTTAATGTAACAACAAAAATTGATCCAAAAGATTTTAAAAAAAGAATTGAAGAAAGTGTACTTAATACAAAACCAATAATTTTAGACAGTGGTAAAAAATTAAATTTCAGGTGAATAATATGAATTATAGTGATATTTTTTTAATTGTTTTAACTATTTTTTGTTTAGTTATGATTTTTGTATTATTTAAATTTGGACTAAAACAAAGAGAAAAAGAAATTACAGAAATAGAAAAATATTTTAATAAAAAAAATTAATTTATGAAAAAATCAATGTGTTTTTTAGACACAAAGATTTATTATAACTATTCAATATCACTTGATTCTTCAAGAATTTCAGCAATAGTTTTTTCTTTTTTAATAATTGGCGCATTTTGGTTAGATTGAGAATCCATTTCTTTTGGAGCAGTTACTTTTGCAGTTACTGTTAAATCAATATTTTGATTTGATTGTTTTTCATTAGAATCTTGCTTTGATGAATCTTGACTATTTGATTGAGAAATATTTGAAGCTGTTTTTATTTTTTTAATTAATTCTTCTTTATTTTTAAGTTTATTTAAAACGTAAAAATAAATTTCAACAATTTGATCTAAATCAAGTTTTCGTTTAAATCCAAGTCTTGGGATTTCTGCACAGTATAATTGCACTAATCTTAATGAAACTTCTTCATCAGTCATCATACTAGTTTTAGATTCACTTACCAACCTTACTTTAACTAATGCATAAAAATAATGATTAATTATTTCATCAAGAGTTAATTGTCTTTTAAATCCAAGTCTAGCAATTTCTTTAAAATAAGTTTGAACTAAATTAATTGCTACATTTTCATCATCAATTAAATTAACTGATTTTAAATGTGATTTAACTGAAATATCCATTGATGAAATTGATGATCGCATTGATGATTGAATATCATCAACTGATGATTGAACAATATTTTTTATTTTTGAATAATCAAAAGATGGTTCTTTTTCAACAACTTTTGTTACCGTTCTTGTTTGAATTTTTGGAGGAGTCAATACTTTTTTTACGGTTGGAACTTTTTTTATAACTGTTTTTGTAATAGTTCTTGTTGAACCTTTTTTACCAAGTTTTCCTTCTTTAGCTAATTTCCAAAGTACAATTGATTCTTCCATAGTTTTTCCAAGTCTCATTTGAGAACCAATGAATTGATTATATGCAGATGGTCTTCTACCAGTTTTATCTTCAAGAGATTTATATTTATTCCATTGGGCAACTGCTTTTTCAAAAGACATCCCTGAATTAATTTGTCGTCTAATAAAAAGATTATATTCTGAAATTCGTTTTGAATTTACTTTCTTTTTGTCAGTAGATTTTAATTTTTGTAAGTCTGCTTTTAATTTTTCTATTTCCTCATCTTGCTTTTTGTTATGAGATAATGCTTTTTTTACTGATTTAGCATTAGATGAAACTTGTTTTTTAACTAAAACACTAGATTTTTTTACTTGTTTAACATCTTTATTTACCTTTTTAATATTTTTTACATTTGCATTTTCAGCCATTTTTACCACCAACAGATAACTAATCTCTACATATAATATACTAAAAATAATATAAAAAAGTATGGTTTAAATTAAAAACTAGAAAATAAGAATTAAATAGAATTTTTAAAAAAGTAAACAATAATCATAAATTAAAAAATTAACAATTTTATTGTTTAATTTTAATTAATCTAGTAAATCCTTTTCCTTTTTGTAATTTTTCTGCAAAAATAATATTTTTTTCATTTAGATTAGAAAGTGCGGTTCTAAGTGTTCGTTCTGCAAAATCATTGGATAATTTTTCATAAATTTCTCCAGATGTTAATCCAGTTTTATTTTTTTTCAACAAATCAATAATTAATTTTTCTTGATTGGATAAATTTTCAATTATTTCTATTTTTTGTGGTTTTTCTTCTAAAAATGATGCTCTAACATGTTTGATCAAAATCTTTTTTGAATTTTCTTTTTCTGCTAAACGAGCAGCTTTAAGTAAAACTCCTATTGCAAGTCTTGCATCCCCAGTTTTTGATGCATGAGCTGCGCAAAGTGGAATAACTTCATCATCAATTACATTATCAAAAAAAGCAAATTTACTTCGCTCTTTTAAAATTTCTTTTAATTCAAGACTTGTGTACTTTTCAAAAAGTATTTTGGATGGATTAAGTGAACTTCTTACTCTATCATCAAGTAATGAAACAAACATATTGTCATTTGAAATAAAAACTAACCCTGCAATAATTCCAAATTTTTCATTTAATCTCGATAAATCATAGAGTAATTCTTTTGAGGATTCATCTTTTAATAACTGTTCTGCTTCATCAAAAACAAAAATTGGAATAATTTTTTTTGATTTTATTACTGCTACAAATCTTTCAAAAATTTCATCACTACTCATCCCTCTAATTGGAACAGCATAACCAAAATGATTAGTTGCTTTTGCTAAAATTGAATATTTTGAATTTGTTTCAAAGCAATTAATATACATACAATTAATTCTATCTGAAAATTCAGTTAATTCGTTTAAAATAAATTTTGAAGAAACTGTTTTCCCTGTTCCTGGGACACCACAAACAAATAAATTGGTTGGTTTTTTTCCAACTGTTGCGGGTTTAAGGCAAAAAACTATTTCATCAATTTCACTTTCTCTAAAAGAAAGTTTTTCGGGAATATATTCAGGATAAAGAAATCGTTCATCTTTTAAAATTGAATTAATTTCTTTTTTTTCAAATAAATTTACCATAATAAAATTAAATAGAAAAAGAATAAAAGGAGTAATGGTTGATTTTTGAATTAAAGTTCAAATTCAAACAAATAAACTGGTTTTTTTAATCCAAAATTTTCTTCAACTTTTTTATCAATTTCCCCCATATACCCAGTTTTCCCATTTACTTTGATTTTTATTGAATTTTGACCTAAGAATGAATAATTTGATTTTTCTTTTTCAGTTATTTTTTCAAAATTGTATTTTAAATCAAGATATTCACAAAGTGTAACAAAAATTGACTTTATTTCTGTGAAATTTACATTTGAATGAGTCAATGCAACACATAAATTTGTTTTTTGATTAACTCCATTTTCCGCTTTTTCGTTTAATTCTAAACAATTCCCAACTTCAAAAATATTTTGTGGAAATTCTTGATTTTTATTTTTTGATAAAAATGAAAGTAACGATGGAGATAATCGCTTTCGCATAATTTGATAATTTATTGAAACTGGATTAGAAATTTCAACAAATGAATCAATTTCATTTGGTAAATTCATTTTTTCGCATTGTATTTCTTTTGAAGTTAAATTAAAAGTTTGGATTTCTTGTAGTCCTAAACCAACACATGCTGCTCTAACAAATTCTTCATATTTTTTATCTGCTCTTTCACTACCAACTACATTCATTACTATTTTTTGAGGTTCTATTTTATTAAAACCATAAGAAATTAATAGATCTTCAATAACATCAACTGCTTGAAAAATATCTAATCTATATGCTGGATATTCACAAATAAAATCATAACCTTTTACTTGCACATCATACCTTGCTTTTTCTAACAAGTCTTTTATTTCATCATTTGATAATTTTAAACCTGTAACTTTTTCAATTTCTGATTTTGTTAAAGTTATTTTATTTGTTAAAAATTTTGGTGAAATAATTGTTTCTTTTTCATATATTACTTCACAAGAATAAATTTTTCCACCTCTGTCAGCTAATGCCATACACATAACTTCAAGTGCTGTTTCAATTGAGTCTTGTTTTGAACCAGTTACTTCAATAAAAAGATTTTTTGTTTTTTCACTAACTTTTCCAGTGATATTTGAGTTAATTATTGGCGGCATTGAAGCAACAACATTTTTTGAATCAATAATTATTGGGTATACTGGCACATCTTTTAGTAAGTGAGCATATGCTTTTCCTTTATCGTGTTGTAATAAAATTTCGCTTGGTCGCATTGCAACTTTATAATCAAGAGGAACAAATTCAATTTCATTATCTTTAAATCCTTTATAATAAAGTGGGGGAGTCATTACATCTAAATCATATAATCCCATTGCAGCTTCTTTTCTTTTTCTTCCAAATCCTTCACAAACTTTTTCTTGAATTTGAATTAATTGAATTAAAAGTTCTTCAGTAATTTTTATTCCTTTTACTACTGCACAAACACTTTTTGGTCGAACTTTTTCTAAATTTTTATCAACATAAATTTTTATGTCACCTTTTTCTACAGCATATTTTTTTATTCCTTTTTCTTTACCAGTTCTAGCTTTTAATTCTCTAATTATTCCTTCTGTTGACCATAAATCTGGTCGATTTGTTTCTTTACAATCAACTTTTAATTCATCTTGATTTAATGAATCAATTTCACCTTTTACATATTCAAGTAATTCTTCAAGTTCATCACGATTTGTTTTTTTTCCAAGTAATTTGTCAAAATCTGATTTTGATAAAGTTAGTGTTGGCATAAATAAGACCTCACATCATCAAGCATAACAGCAGGGGCTTTTCTTAAGTAGCCTAAATCTTCTGCAAATAAATATCTAATATCTTTTATTCCAAGTTTAAACATTGCAAGTCTATCAATTCCAAATCCCCAAGCAATTGCTTGACCATCAATTCCAATGTTTTTTAATATTTCTGGCCTAAACATTCCAGCTCCACCTAATTCCACCCAACCTAAATCAGGGTGTTTTGCACTTAGTTGTACACTTGGTTCTGTGAATGGATAATAGTCTGGAAAAAATTTTACTTTCTCTGCACCTGCAATTTCTATTGCAAATTCTTTAAGCATACCAAGAAGATTTCTAAAATTTAAATCTTGACCAACTATATACCCTTCCATTTGATTAAATTCAATTAAGTGTGTTGCATCTAAAACATCGGGCCTAAACACCCTTGCAATTGCAAAATGTTTTTTTGGCATTTCTTTGTCATTAATCATTGTTTTTGCAGAATGTGCAGTACCTTGTGCAGCAGGCATTAATTTTTTTGCTATGTTTTCATCCCACTTATATCCCCAACCTTTACTATTTGCTTTTCCACCATTTTCATGAGCAGCCCTAATTGAATCAATAATTTTTTTGTCAGGTAGTTTTGAAACAGTTGGTCTAGTCAATTGATAAGTATCTGACCAAGTTCGTGCTGGATGATTTTGAGGTTGAAATAATACATCGAAATTATAAAATTCTGAAACTACTAATGGAGTAGGCATTTCATTAAATCCAAGCGCAACAAGTTTTGAACGAATTTGAGAAAGGAACTGTAAATAAGGCGCTTTTTTTCCCATAAAAATTCTTGGAACTTCTCCTTCTAAATCATAAACTCGCTCAACTTTATTTTTTAATAAAAATTCTTTAGCAACTAAACCATTTTTAGTTAATGAAATTTCTTTTGAAGAAATTATTTTTTTTTCAATTAATCCTCTTTTTAAAAATTCATTAACTAATTGTTTTTCTTCATCAGTTAGATTTGATTTTGAAGTTAGAAGAGATAATAATTCTTTTGAAATTGTTTGCTTAATTTCTTTATGCACACCTGTTAGAGAAATAATTCCATTAGAAATTGAAATAAATGCTTTCTTTTTGTTTATTCCCAGTGCAACAGTAAATTCTTGATTAGTTAAATTTGCATTTGATTGTAATTGGTTAAAAGATGAATCGCCATTTTCTTCTAAATATTTAATCATAATATTTTCTGCAAAATCATTTTTTACAATTTTTTTTCCTTCTAAAGTTAATAAAAAAGTTTCTTTGTCATTTTCTTTTAAATTCATATATTTTTTTTCAGCTAACCAAGCACTTGCTCTTCTTGCTGAATCAATAGGTAACTTTGATAAATTAGCAGCATCATCTAAATCAATAAATTTTTCTGTTAAATTGATTAAAAGTGCTCTTTCAATTTCACTAAGTGCTTTTATTTGATCTATTTCAACAGAGTCAGATAAATGAAGTATTTCCTCAACTTTTTTAGAATAATTTACCATTTAACCACTATAAGAAAATACATAATATAGGTATTTTAAAGGTTTTTATTAGTCATTTAATAACTAATTAAATAGCCAGTAATAAATATAACAAATTAGTCACAACTTAATAGATTGACGAAAAGATGCAATTGTTTAAAAATGAAAATAAAACGCAATTAATTATGAGATTAAATAAAAAGGGACTTTTTAGTTACATTTTATTTTTTATAATTATAATAATGATAATTAATCAATTAATTATTTTTCAACAAATAAATGAGAAAAATAATTTAATGCAAAACACATTAAGTATAAATGAAATAATTAATTGTAAAAGAACTATTCTTGAAGAAAAAATTGACAATGTAATTTATCAAGAACTTCAAAAAGAATTTATTAAACAATATTTTGATTCAGATACAATTAAAGAAAATATTAATCAAAATTTAGAAAAAATATTTTTAAAAGAAAATTTAATTTTAGAAAATCAATTAAAAAATGAAATTAATTTACCTACAAAAGAAAATTTAAATAAAGTTACAAAAGTTTCAATAACTCATTTAGAAAAAGTAACAATTATAGATTATATTTTTACATCAAATTTTGAAAAAACTATTAAATTGACTAAAAAAATAGGTGATAAAATGAATACTTATTTTGAAATTCCAATAGATTACAAAATAAGTTATGTTGGATTAAAAGTTGTGTGATAAAATGAATACTATTGAATTTATGTTTGTTTTACTTGGATTAATAATTGGAATTTCAATAATCTCGTCTAGTTTAATAAAAATTAATACTGGTTTTGAATTTAAGAATAATGAATTGATTTCAAAAAATGAAAGTGTATTTTGTATGAATTTGATTGATTCAATTTATTCTAATAGTGCAAATGAATACATTGATAAAATTAGTTGTTTTGGAGAAGAAAATATTGTTTTTAACAAAGAAAAATTTAGTCAAATAATTCCAAAAATAATTAAATCAAATCAATTAGAGGTGGAAAAAAGTGAACATTATATTAAATGAAAAAGCAATGTTTTATTCAATTGATTTAATTGTTAGTTTTTGTTTAATTCTAATTACAATATTTATTTTAATGAGTTCATATTTTCAAAATTATAATTTTAATTTAAATCAATTTAAAGACAATGAACTAATTGAAAAAACTATTTTTTTAGCAGATAGTTTTGTAAAAAATAGAAATATTGAAAATTCACTTCTTGGAAGTTGTCAAATAGATTATGAAAAAAAGCGAATAATTAGTAATCAATTAGATGAAAGTTTATTTAGTAAAATAAAACAACTAAATATCAAAAATTTTTTTGTTAAAGAAATTAAATTAGATGAGAAACAAATTTTCCATGATTTGTTAGAAAGCAAAGATTGTGTTACAATAAAGAGATATGTGTTAATCAAGGATAATAAAAAAGTTTTATCTTTAAAAGGGTGTAAAAAATGACAAAATTAAATTTAAGAGGTCAAGTTTTTTCATTTGAAACAATTATTTCAATAATACTTGTTTTAATATTAATTGTAAATGTTAATTTTAGTATTAATAAAAATTATACTGATCTTATTATAATTCAACAAGAAAATGATTTAATTAAAATTTGGAGTTATAATAACACTAACACAGATGAACTAATAACTGATGCAAAAAAATTTTTTAATTATTTTAAAATAGAAGTTAATGGAAAAATAATTTTTGATAATTTAAATGAATTAAATGGTAAAAATTGTGTTACTAGAGAAGAAGAAATAAATGATTTATTTTTTCAATTTAAAAAAATAAAATTAAACGTATGTTATTAAATTAAATTTAAAACTGTAAAAATTTGAATTGGAAATAAAGCAAGTAATGCTGAAATTGCAAAAACTAAAATCCAAAGTCTTGAATTCCATTTCATCACTTTTGCACCATCAAGTGGCCCAAATGGAATTAAATTAAATGCTGCAAACCAGAAATTAATTAATGCTGATTTGATCAATACAATTTGCCAAAATGATGAATGCGAAAATAAAAATAAAAAAATTAAAATAAATCCAACAACTAAATTTGTTATTGGCCCAGCAATTGAAATTTTACCTTCTTGCTGAGTAGTTACTGTTTCTCCAAAAAAATATGTTGCACCAGGTGCTGCAAAAATAAATGCCCCTTTTGTTATTAATGCTAAGAAAAAAGCAAAAACTAAACCTGGATACCATGCCCTATATTCTGAATGAAATCCAAAATGTCTTGCCATTTGTCTATGTGCCATTTCATGTAAAACAAAACCAGTTCCAACAGCAATTAATGCAATTGGAAAAGAAATTATAAATTCAGGAATTCCTAAAAAAATTGGCGAGATTACAACTGCAAAAGCTAGTGATAAAGTTAGCCAACTAATTAACAAATCAATTTTTTCTTGTTTTGAAAAATACCAAATTGATTTTTTTGTTGTCATAGTATATAGATTAATATGAAAAATATATATAAATTATTGCAAAATAACATAAACTAATTAATTACAAAATTTAGTATAATTGTTTTAACTTATTTTAAACGCATATACTATATCGACTATTAGCGAAATTTAAAATAGCTTTTTAAACAAACAAAAAAAGTAATTTTTTATGAATTTAAAAAAATTGATCAAAGAAGAAAAAGCACAAATTTCAGTTGAATTAATAATTGTTTTAGCAGCAGTTGTTGCTGTTGTACTTGTACTTGTTTCACAATTACAATCTACATCGGACCAAGGGGCTAAAAAAATAGAAAAAACTGCAAAAGATGTGTTTGAAAAAATTGATAAGATTTAAGCTGCAATTTGAACAATAAAAAAGCAAAAATTAAAACAACTGTCCTAAAATAAGAGAGTTTGGTGAAAATGTTAAAGAAAAAAATAAAATTAAACAAATTTGGTCAAATTTCGATAGAATTAATGATGTTGATTGCAGCATCATTTTTAGCATTAACAATAATTTTACCAGCTATAATAGAAGTAAATTCAAAATTTATATCGTTTGTAGAAAATAAAAATATTGAAAACTTTTCAAAAAATCTAGAAAATGAAATAGGATTTTTTATGTTTTTAGATAATGATTCAAAAAAAGAAATTGAATTTAATGCATTTAATCTTTTAATAAAAAGTGAAAATGAAAAACTATACTTAGAAAATAAAACAAAAAAGTTTATTATAAAGTTTCCAAATAAAATAAATTTAATACAACAAGAATATAATCAAAAAATTAATTTTATATTATTTAAAAAAAATAATCAAATTGATTTTGAAATAAAAAATATTGAATAAAATATTAGAATAAACAAAAATAATTATTTTGACTACCCAACATAAGTTGGTCTAAAATCAAGCACTTTTTCTTTAAATTCACTATAGGCTTTTTCTGATTCTTCATCAATAGTAGGTTTAGTTTTTTCTAATATTTTATTAATGTGATACATTGTAATTGGAGCAGGTTTCATTTTATTTTCTTTTAATAAAAGTAATGCTGCTTCTCTAATTAATCCTGATAAATCAGCTCCAGAAAATCCTTCTGTTTTTTTAGTTAATTCTTTTAAAGAAACAGTTTTGTCAACATTCACATTTTTAAGTAAAACTTTTAATATTTCTTCTCTTGATTTTTCATTTGGAACAGGAACCATAATTAATTTATCAAGTCTTCCAGGTCTAAGCATAGCTTTGTCAATTAAATCAGGACGATTTGTGGCCGCAATAAAAACAACGTCTCTTAATGCTTCAACCCCATCAAGTTCAGTTAATAATTGATTAATTATTTCAGTAACACCTTTTCCACCAGACATATCAGAATTTCTATTGTATGCAATTGAATCAATTTCATCAATAAATACAATACATGGTGCAAGTTGACGAGCTTTTCTAAATAATTTTTTAACAGCTTTTGAAGAATCTCCAACCCATTTAATTAATAATTCTGGCCCTTTAATTGAAATAAAATTCGCGCCCGATTCAGTAGCAACAGCTTTTGCAAGCATTGTTTTTCCAGTGCCTGGTGGCCCATAAAGCAATACACCTTTAGGTGGAACAATCCCCATTTCTTTAAATACAGTTGGATGTTTTATTGGCCATTCAACAGCTTGTTTTAATTCATCTTTTACATCCTCAAGAGCCCCAATATCTTCCCACAACACATTTGGAATTTCACTAGTAAATTCTCTAAGTCCAGACGGAGACACGTCTTTAAGAGCATCTAAAAAATCTTGTTTTGTAATTTTTAAAGAAGTTAATACTTCAATAGGTATTGTTTCAGCATCACTTAACTTTTCAATTTCAGGCAAATATCTTCGTAAAGCTTTCATCGCAGCTTCTTTTGTTAAAGCTTGCAAATCTGCTCCAACAAATCCATGAGTTAAATCAGAAAAATATTCAATATCAAAATCAGTTCTTTTTAAAATTTCTTTATCACACATATCTCTTAATATATCAGCAATTTCTGACATAGGTTTTTTTGATTGAGTCATTTCATTATAACTTTTAAAAATATCAACAATATCTATTTTTTTACTTGATTTAACAATATCATAGATAACTTTTTGATCAGTTGTTAAATTTAAATTATCTATTTTTTTATTAGTTAAATAATTTTTTGCTAATGGCATACCACGAGTATGAATATTTAAAATTTGTTTTCTTGATTTTTTATCAGGCACCCCAACTTCAATTTCTCTATCAAATCTTCCAGGCCTACGCAATGCTTCATCAATAGAATTTATTCTATTTGTTGCAGCCATTACAATTACTTCCCCTCTTGCTGCAAGTCCATCCATTAATGAAAGAAGTTGTGCAACAACTCTTCGTTCAACTTCTCCAACTACTTCATCTCGTTTAGATGCAATTGCATCAATCTCGTCAATAAAAATTAAAGATGGAGCATTATCTTGTGCTTCTTTAAAAATTTTTCTTACTCTTTCTTCTGCTTCACCAACAAATTTCCCCATCACTTCTGGAGCAGAAATATAAATTAAATGAACTTGTGCTTCATTTGCAACAGCTTTTGCTAAAAGAGTTTTTCCAGTCCCAGGAGCTCCATAAAGTAAAATTCCTTTTGGGGGAATCACACCAAGTTTTTGAAATAATTCAGGATGCTTCATTGGAAGTTCAACCATTTCTCTAATTTTTTTTACTTGTTCAGTTAATCCTCCAATATCTTCATAAGCAACTCTTGAAATTCCTTCAAGGGTATCAGCAACAGGCTTTTCTTTTAATGAAAATTCAGTATTATCAGTTACTTTTACTATTGCACGGGGTTGTGTATCAACAACTTTGTAAATAAAACCCGAACCAAAAACACTAACCCAAACATTATCACCAATAGTTAAAGGTCTACCAAGAAAAGATTTTTTTAAAATTCTATCATACCCTGATGCGATTATTCTTACTTCTTCAATAGGTGCTAAAACAATTCTCTTTGCTTCACGAGGAACACACTTTCTAATTTTTACTTTATCACTTAATGCAACTCCTGCATTATGTCTTATAAAAGAGTCCATTCTAACAATTTCTTTTCCAACATCATCAACTTTTGCTGGCCAAACAAGAGCGGCAGTTTTTTTCTTACCTTCAATTTCTACAATGTCACCAGAAGTAACACCAATTTTTAATTTTGAATTTTTGTCAAGAGTGATTATATTCCTTCCAACATGTGTTGGATCAGGATCTTGAACAATTAATTCAATTTCATCAACCATAATAGAAGAAGAATTGATAAAGATTATAAATGTAATTAAAAAATATTTAATTTCGTCAAATGTTAATTTTTTTTAATATCAAAATTACCATTAGGAATTATTGAAAGAAAAGATTCATTAGAAAAATTAAAACTAAGTGGTTTTGCATCAGAAAATATTTTTTTTAATTCATTTGCAGTTTGATTTTTTTCAGTAGTCCCTTGTTTTAATTCAACAAAAAAGGCACAATTTTTTTTAATAGCATTAATTGGGCCAGACATAAGTTTATTTTCTTTTTTTAAAACTCCAACACCTAAACTTAATGGTGTATTTTTGAACCAGTTTCTTTGCCCATAAATCATAAATGCCCCAACACCCATACTTGATCCACTAGGAGCTCTTTTTGAAACTTGGTCAGGTTTAACAGAATATGCATCAGCTAAAACTAGTCCTTGTTCAAAAGCTTTAGAAAAAGTAACTGCGAATTCACTAGCTTCAACTAATGATTGATTAGTTAATTTATTTACCTGATTAGAATTTATTTTTAATACACAATGTGGTGCACCATAAACATCAGCATGAAAATAAATATCTTTTTCATCCATATGTTTTTTTACAATTTCTTCATTTTGATGAGCATCTTTTCCACCAACAACTAAAAACCCATCTGAAGTAAAAAACCACCTATATTTTTCATACCAACTTTTTTTTACTTTTTCTAAAGTATTATTTAATTTAATTTTTTTTTCAATTTGTTCTTTGTTTTTATTAATTGCAATAGTTAATCCATTAATTTTTTTTCGCATTTCTTTAGACTCTAAAAAATAGAATGTTGCATTATCATTAATTGATTTTTTTAAATCTAATTCGATTTCCATAAGTATAAAATAGAAAAAATATAATAAAAATTTATGTTTTTTCGATTAAAATATCAAAACATAATACTTAATTATTTTTTTAATCCATGTCGATCCAATAAAACATCAATTATTGCATCAGTTCTTGACATTTTTTTAAATGTGGGACTTGTTAGATA
Source organism: Candidatus Iainarchaeum sp. (assembly GCA_028691435.1). Lineage (GTDB taxonomy): Archaea > Iainarchaeota > Iainarchaeia > Iainarchaeales > JAAZKV01 > JABIDZ01. Next base: position 106,250 of record JAQUZG010000001.1, on the reverse strand, counting down.
AAATATTTGTCTGTCTTTAACTACATCATAATAATTTTGAAGTTTTTTAATATACATTTCTTGTAGATTTTTATGATAAGTTTCAATGTCTCTATGAAATCTATAAACAACAACATTATAATTGCCAGTCCCAATTATTGAATGAACTTCCCAAACATGCGAATCTTTTTTTAATAGATCCAAATATTTGTTAATTAAATCTTGATTAGAAAAATCAAGTTGAAGCAATTCAATAATTTCAATTCGATAAGATAATTTTGAAAAAGAAATTTTTGGACCAAAACCAAGAATTACCCCTTCTTTTTGTAAAAAATCAAGAGATGATTTAATTGTAGCTAAATGATATTTTGTTTTTGATTTTATTTTATGTAAATTTGGTTGAACAACACCATTTTCAAGTAATGATTTTAAAATAGTTAATCTAATTTCATCTTCCGCTTCAATTTTTTGTGGCAATTAACTCACCCCTAAAGAAAAACACATATTTTATATATTTTATAACACACAAACATTTTTAAATATAACAAAAAGTACATAAAAAACATACTAATGTATATTAATAAAAAAGACAGTAAGTATTATGTCGGAGGCGATAACCAAGAAAAGAAAGTTTATTTGAGAGTAACAGATTGGCTCACCAGGCTCTAATTCTAAAATCTGTTACTCTTAATGAAAAAGTAATTTAATAATTACTTTTTTATTTTATTACTTACTTTTTTTGTTTTAGTTTCCTTTTTTTCTAAATTTAAATTTGAAATATCTTTTTTTCGACCCACTTGTTTTTTAGTACTTTCAACTGATTTTATAGTTTCTTTTTTCTTCCAAGAATCTTTAGATTTGCAAGTCATAGTTAAACACATTTTATAATTAAACCTACCAGTTTGCACTTTAATAATTGGTGCATTACAAAATTCACAAATTTCATCAGTTGATTCGATTGTTCCTTTTTGAGGAAGTGGAAAAGAATTATTGCATTTTGGATAATTATTACATCCAACAAATCTTTTACCTGTTTTTCCTGTTCTAATAATTAAATCTCCCCCACACTTAGCACATTTAGTTAATACTCTTGAATTTTTTACAGATGATTTAATATCATTTCTTATTCCTTCTTTTTCTTTTTCAAGTATATCAAGAATTGAATGTAAAACTTTTGACGAATCCTTAACTACTTTTAATTTTTCTTTTTTTCCAGCAGCAATTTCATCCATTTCTTTTTCAAGTTCACTAGTCATGTCTGGTTTAGTCACAATACTACAATGTTTTTGTAAAGAATTAATTACAGAAAATGCAATATCACTAGGTTCAATACTTTTGTTTCCTAAAATATAATTTCTAGAATATAATTTTTGAATTATTGCTGGCCTAGTCGATTTTGTTCCGAGATTATTATCCTCCATCAATTTAATTAAAGATGATTGGCTATACCTTGCTGGAGGTTGTGTTTCTTTTTCTAAACAATCAATTTTTTTTACATTAACAATTTCATCAACAACTAATTTTGGTAAAATTGTTTCATTTAATTTACTATAATAATAAATTTTTTTCCACCCAGCATCCAAAATTACTTGGCCTGTTGCAACAAATTCTTCCTCTTGATCGTCTAATAGAACACTAACATTTTCAGTTTTAGCATCAATAAAAAGAGTAGCCAAAAACCTTCTGCAAATTAATTCATAAATTTTCCATTCATCTTTATTTAACATGTTTTTTTTAACTCCAACTACAGGATATATAGGCGGATGATCTTTAGTTTCTTTTCCTTTAGAAGGAATAATTTTTTCTTGATTTAAAACTAAATTAACATCATCAACAAATTCAGGCACACTAGCAAGTTTATTTACAATTTCTTTTAAATCAATATTTTCAGAATAAGTTTGATTATCAGTTCTAGGATAAGATGTAAATCCTTTTTGATAAAGTGTTTCAGCTAAATCCATAGCTTTTCCAGCAGAAACTCCAATATTTGCTGCCGATCGTAAAAATTCTGTTGTATTAAATGGAATAGGTTTTTTAACAATTTTTTCTTTAGTTGTAATTTTTTTTACATTTAATTGCTTAATGTTTTTTTCAATTATTTTATCTGCTTTTAATTTATCAAAAATCTTTCCTGATTTGTGCATCGCAGTAAATTCTTCTTTTTTTTCATCAATTTTATTACAATTAGCAACTATTTCAAAATATTTTTCTTTTTTAAAATTCATTCGCTCTTTTTCTCGATCAACAATTAATGCAAGTGTTGGGGTTTGTACTCTACCAACACTCAAAAAATTTTTTCCAAGTTGGCCAGAAGTTAATGAAACATATCTAGTCAAAACCGCTCCCCAAATCAAATCAAGTTCTCTCCTAGCATCAGCAGAATATGCAAAATTATAATCAAATTTTTCTAAATTTTCAAAAGATTTATCAATATCTTTTTTTGTAATTGCTGAAAAATAAGCTCTTTTAATCTCAATAGACTTGTTTGCTTCAATAGCTGGATTAATTGCTTCTAAACCAATTGACTCCCCTTCTCTATCAGCATCTGTTGCAATAATTATTTTTGTAGCATCTAGTGCAGAATTTTTAATACAATTAATTATTGAAAATTCTTTTTTTGAATAAATAATTGGCGCATCAACTAATCTTTGCAATGAAACCGATTGCCAATGAGAATAATCTTTTGGAAATTCAACATCACTAATATGCCCACGCAAAGGAATTAATCTTACACTTTCACCGTTATAATTAAATTCAAACACTTTTGCATTTAAAATATTTTTTTCAATTACTTTCCCATCAGCTAAAAAATCAGCAATATTTTTTCCAGCAATGGCTTTTTCTGAGATAATTAGATACATAAAATAAACTATTAATAAAAATAATTAAAAAGAAAGCAGATGTTTTCGACAAATTAATAAATTATCAACTATTTTCAAATTAATTATATATTAATTATGTTTTTCCAGTTAAACTATTTTGTAATGTTTTTGCTGGAAGAGTTGTTGATTTTTTTAACTCCGACAAAACGACCATTGTTTTTAAATCAATTATTCCGTCAATTAAACCAAGCTGATTTATTGCTTTTTCACCAGCATCTAAATTTGGCACAATCATTTTACAAAATAAATTATAATCACCAAGCACATGATAAACTTCCAAAATAAAATCAAGTGTTTTTAATTTTTTTATAATATCTTTGTTTTTTGAAATTTCACTACGAATTTGAATATAAATTGGATTTTCATATCCTAAAGATTTAAAATTTAAATCAAGGGTTATACCTGAAATAATATTTCTTCTTTTTAATGACTCAAATCTTTTTTTTATAGCAACATCAGTTAAATTTGTTTCTTTTGCAATTGTAGAAAAAGCAATCCTTCCGTCCCTTAACAAAGCTTCAAGTATAATATGATCTATCTTATCTAGTTCCATTTAATCACCCTAATAAAAGATTATAATTTATTACAATTAATACCTATCATAATTAATAGACAAATAGATATATTTAATCATTTCTGCACATAATTAGTATATGGAAGAAGCAATTATTGAAGAACCGATTCAACAAATTTCTAAAGAAATTTCAAAATCTGGAGCGAATGATTGGACAAATACAAAAATAATAAAAGAGTTAAGTAAATTAAATGAAACTAATTCCAAAAAACTTAGAGAAAAAACAATTGAATTACTTAATATTTATGATCCAACAGCATGTGAAATTTATAAAAAATTTAGCAAATTACACGTATATACATCAAAAGAAACTCTTGAAGAATTTAATCGTGGACAAATTATAAAATCTCTTTTAATAGAAACAAAAATATCAAGAACACTTGCTGAAAAAATAACAAATGAAGTTGAAAATGAAATTAAAGATTTAGACATGAATTTTATTAGTGCTCCATTAATTAGAGAACTAGTTTGTGCAAAACTTATTAGTTATGGACTTAATGATGTTAGAAATGATTATACCAGAGTTGGTGTTCCAATATTTGATGCTGAAAAAAGAGTATTAATAAATCTTGAAAAAGGAGAAATGGCAAAAGAATATGTATTACTAAAAAAAATTCCAAAAAAAGCAAGAGATTTGATATTTAATAGCACAATAAAAGTTGAAGATTTAGAAGGATTTTGTACAAGAATTTATGGTTACACACACATTTGCACTCTAAAAGAAAATATTGAATCAACATTAATTACTAATTTTGTAGATACGACAAATATACAAAAATATGTGTACTCGCCAATTGCAATTTTTGGATTAAACACAGTAGCAAGTTGTTTTTTAAAAACAAAAAAAGATTTTGAAAAAACAAAAAACTTGATAATAGATCTAATAAGATTAAATGAAAAATCATTAATTTCTTGTGAATTATATTTGCCAAGCACTTATCAAAAAGAATTAAAAAATAAAAATTATGATAAATTAAGAAGTATTGAATTAACAAATTTGTTAATAAAAAATAATTTAAATATAGTAAATTTAATAGATTCAAAATATTCTTTAAAATTAATTAATTTAGATAAAAATTTATTAATTTTAAATAATTCACGCGAAGAAAAATTTATGATAACTAAAGATATTGCATCAAAAAGAAAAGGAATTTTTTTAATGGTTTCAATAAATCTTGAAAAATTAAATGATAAGAATGAAAATAATTTTTTTAACAATTTAGATCAAATAATTGAACAAATTAAAGAATTATTTGAAATTAAAAAAAATGATTTTATTACAATTAATTCTGGAATTGATATTAATGAATTAAGTATTGGTATTGGATTGACTTCAACTGAAAATATTGCTAAAAAATTAAATATTGAAAAAGATAAATTAAATAAAAAAATAATAAACAAAATAACATTACAAATTGAAAATTGTGAAATTTTTGGAGCTACAAAAGAAGCATTAATTAAATTTTCAAAAATTAATGAAAAAGAAACAACTCCTTTTAATGAAAGTGAAAAAGATGAAAAAACTTATTGTTTAACAGGAATAACTACAGATATAAAAGAAGTAAATAATTTAATTGATAAAAATATAGAATTAATCAATTTTATTAAAAATTAAACTAAATCTTTCCTTTTGTTGGCATTTCTCTTAATCTAACAGCATTAATTTTTTTCTTTGGTACTTGTTTAATTTTATCAATTCTTGTTTGATGTATTTCTGGACTTTTAATTAAATCATTTTTCAAAACATAAGCATAAGATTTCATTTGTTCAATAAATGGAGTTATTAAAAGTAAAACAATAATAAATGACAAAAATGATCCGGGTAAATTAAAAACGTTTAAAACAAATTCGATAATTAATGTGATAAATAAAGCAATTGAACCGATTGCAAAAATTACAAAACAAGTTTTTTTATTTGTTTTTAAAAAATCAATACTATTTGATATAGCATCAACAATATGCACATCATCTAAAACTAAACTTTGTGGAACAAACATTACAATTATTAAAATTATTAAGTTAACAAAAATAAAAATATCATTTAATCCAAACATTAACCCAGTAATTGAAACTACATAAACTAAAAATGAAATTAGAAAATAAAATAAGAAAATTTTAATAGAGTTATCTCTAACTGCTTCATTCCAAAATCCTTCATATCTGACATTTTGAACATCTCTTTTTACTGAATAAATAATTAACGTTATAAAAAAAGAAAAAAAGTATAAAAAAATTGCTCCAATAATTAAACCAATTATGGCTAGAATTGATCCATAATAAAGTAAAAATGATGTTCCTGAGGCAACTAAAAATTGATCAAAAAATAAAAATAAAGGCACAAACAATAATAATAACCCAAAAGACAATACTACTTTAATATTACTTTTATATTCTTCAATACTTCTTTCAAAAACTAACTTAATCATACTTAATAATTAGAAAAAAAGTTTAAAAATAGAGCATTTTTATAAAAATTAATAAAAATTAAAATAATAAAAAAATAACTTGAAAAAATCAGATATAAAAAATATTTAATTAATTAATTCACCTTTTAAAAAATGAGAATAAACTGAAGTAATTTTTACTTTAACAATTTTTCCTAAAAGAGATTTGTTTGATTTAACTAAAACTGGCCGATAATTATTTGTTCTCCCCGTAAAAAAGTCTTTTTCTTTTTCAACAATTAAAATTTTAAAAATTTTATTTAAATAAATTTGATTATTTTTTAACATATAATCTTTTGATAATTCAGAAATTTTTTTACTTCTGTCTTTTTTTATTGTTTCATTGATTTGATTAGGCAAAGTTGCCGCAATAGTACCTTTTCTTTTTCCAAATCTAGAAAGATTAATTACTTGAGGCATAGTTTTTTTTGTAACATCAACAGTTTCTAAAAAATCAATTTCAGATTCAAATGGAAATCCAACAATAATATCAGTAGAAATTGTAATTGATGGGATAATTTTTTTTAATTTATTAATAATTTTTATATAATCTTCTTTTGTATAAAATCTATTCATTGATTTCAAAATTTTGTTTGATCCTGATTGAACGGGCAAATGTAAAAATTTGTATAATCGTTCATCATCAAACAAAGGCAATAAGTCTTTTTGTATTTTATTGAAATGATTAGGGTTCATCATGCCAAGTCTTATTTTATAATCACCTTTATTTTCAAGCAATTTTTCTAATAGAGTTGGCAAATCAGTATTTATGTCAAACCCATAACACCCAAGATCTTGAGAAGTTAACCAAATTTCTTTACTTGTTTTTATTGCTTTTTTAAATGCTGTGTTTAATGACTCTAAAGAATATGACTTTAAATTACCTCTTGCAATTTTTGTTGCACAATATGTACAATTACCTAAACATCCAATTGAAATTGGAATTATTGAAACTAATTTATTTGTTTTATCAGAAGTTACATTTGGAGAAAAATCAATTTGATTTAAATCAAAATATTTTGAAATTGAAGAAAGTTTTGTATCAAGCACCACTAAATCAAAAGATTTTGAAATATTTTCAATCTCTTTTTTATTTGTCTTTGCAAGACAACCAACAACAATAATTTTTGCATTAATTTTCTTATTTTCAAACAACAATTTTATTCTTGAAAGCATCCTTTGCTCAGTCACCATTTTTACTGAACAAGTATTAATTATAATAAAATTAGCTTTTTTAAAATCAAAAACTCGTTTAAATTTATTATCTGTTAAAAATCCTGAAATTTGTTCTGTTTCACCAATATTTAACGAACAACCATAGCCTTCAATAAAAAAAGTTTTTTTTACATCCATCAATAAATACACCTTAAAAAATAAAAAATAGAATTTGAAATAATAATTAATTATTCAAATTCTTTTTGATCATCAGTTATTTTTTTGTGTTTGTGATGAGCAAGATTTGACTTGGATTGAGAAAATACATTTTCAGTAATGAATAAAAATAACCATGCAGATATTGCCCCAAGCATAAAAATCAAATAAATACTTTCTCTAAGCTCTGACCAATATGAAACTGGAAAATATTGCGAAACTGGGTATGCTGTTGCACTTGATGCAATTTGTTGATTAACTTTGTAAACATTTTCATTACATTTTTGGGCAGTATCTTCAGCAAAGCAAAATGACAGAGTATAATTTACTTGTGAATTACTATTAAGTGCTGCAGATTCTGAATAATAAAAAGTTAAATTTATGAAATAACCTGCAAATAATAAAACAATAAGCATAACTAGCATTACTGGCCCTGACCCATTGTTTGTTTCAAAAGTTTTATTATACCATTTAATCATTAAATAAGCAAGGAAAAACCCAGCTACTGGACTAAACCAATAAAAGAATGAAACCCAAGCATTATATGGTAAAATATATCCAATTAATGGAACATTTCTTATACCTGAAAGAATATTTGTTGAAATACATTCATCCCCAGTTGAGGAAAACAAAGTTGTGCAAGATCCACCAAAAAACCACATGATTGCAAATGTAACAATAAACCAAACTGCTAAAATAACAAAATATTTTTTCTTTTCCATTAGTCTCATCCCTCTAAATATAAATTATTCATAAAATATAATGTTTTTAATTATTCGCTTTTAGAATTAGAATGCAAATCGCAAAAGGTTTAGCTTTTAATTATTTCTAAATTAAATAATATTATGACTAGTTTAGAATTACCATGGATTGAAAAGTATCGTCCTATTAAAATGGAAAATGTCGTGGGCCATGAAGATATCACTAAAAGACTTAAAAATTATATTCAAATAAAAAATTTACCAAATTTATTATTTTCTGGACCAGCAGGAACTGGAAAAACTTCATCAAGTATTGCAATGGCAAAAGAATTATTTGGTGAAAATTTTGAACAAAACTTTTTAGAATTAAATGCAAGTGATGATAGAGGAATAGGAATTGTAAGAAATACGATTAAAGACTTTGCTAGAACTTTAGCATTTAATAGTGATTTTAAAATAATTTTTTTAGATGAATGTGATGCATTAACTACTGATGCACAACAAGCACTAAGAAGAACAATGGAAAAATATACAAAAACCTGTAGATTTATTTTAAGCTGTAATTATTCTTCAAAAATTATTGATCCAATTCAATCAAGATGTGTTGTTTATAGATTTAAACCTTTGATGGCTAGTGATATTGAAAAACAAATTGACATTGTGTGCAATACTGAAAAATTAACTATTGATAGTCAAGCAAAAAAAGCAATTAATTATGTTGTAGAAGGAGATTTAAGAAAAGCAATCAATATCTTACAAGCATGTTCATCATTAAGTAAAAATATTACTGAAGAAGGAGTATATTCTGTTGCAAGTAAAGCAAGACCAAAAGAAGTTCAAGAAATGATTATACTTGCACTTGATCACAAATTTCTTGAAGCAAGAAAAAAGCTTGATGAATTAATGTATGATTATGGTATGAGTGGAGAAGATATAATCAAACAAATTTATAGAGAAACAATGGATTTAGAAAATGAAAAATTAACTGAAAAGAAAAAAATTGATTTAATTGATAAAATTGGAGAATATGATTTTAGATTAGTAGAAGGCGCAAGTGAAAGAATACAAATTGAAGCATTACTTGCACAATTCATGAAATAATTAAATTTTAGAACCATTCGTTTAATCTTTTTTGAAATTTAAAATGTTTTATTAAGTTTGATTTTTTCTTATATTGTGCTATTGGCACAACTAATTTTGTTGATAAAAAATTAAGGGCTAAATCAAATGTTGAAAATTCAAGAGGTTTTTCTTTTAATGCAGCTCTAACATTTTCTCTTATTTGCCAAACACCTAAAGGAACAGCATAATTTTGACCAATTTCTCTAAAAACAATTGCAGCAGCATTAATTTTATTTCTATTTAAATATTCTACTACTGCGAGTCTAGCAGCATAATATGCCCCTTCTGTTTCTGATGGATAACCCTTTAATCCAGCAGTTAATTCATAATCCGAAAGAATTTGATAATCTTTTGCACCAGCATTCCAAATTCCACCAGGCAACCAAGTTTCAATTTGTTCAAAAGAAAAAGCAAAAGGAAGGAGTAAAATATAAAAATTATTATCCAGATAATTTGAATGAAATAATTTATAATTATCAATAATTTTATTTTCAATAATTTTTTCATTAATAAAATATTTTGAAATATTATTATCAACAGCAGTTATACTCCATCTTGTTGGAACAATTTTTCTATTCTTTTTTACTCCAAGTGATCCACTGGATAAAACTTTTGCTAAAGTTGAGACTGCTATTCCTGATTCATATAAGTCAATTAAAGCAACATTGGATTTTACATCAACATCCCGATTATAATAATCAAGTTTTTTTGGAATACTAATATTTGAAGAAAAAGAAATTTTCTTTAATTTTGCACTTGGCCCCATAGGGGCAGAAAACGAATCAAAAGAAGTATCCAGTTTTGGTTTACTGTCAAGATTAACTTCCACATTAATATTTTTTTTTGACATTGTCAATTCTTGAAAATTAAGAAGTTCATAATTTGGATTTTTTGCTAAATTTACAGACATTATTTTATACGATCTTAAAAGTGATTCTCTAAATGAAATTATTTTTTCTTGAGGTAAACCATACCATTTTTCAGGCAAATCACTAATTTGAACAGACTCACTTTGGGCCATTGAAAGAGGAGCAACTGCTACTTTTGGATAATTATTCCAAGAAACAAAAAATCCAGGTGGCGAAAACCCACTAAAATTATTATTTTTAATTGATGAAATAATTTTTGATGATGAAAAGTTTTTTTCAAGAATTGGACAAGACTTTAATCCACAAAGAAGTTTCCCTTTACATTTTATACAAATCTCTGGAGAAATCATAATTAATCAAATATATTAAAATCAAAAATAAGTTAAAAGGATATAATTGGTTGAATTAAACTAAAAATTTAGTAAAATGTTGTTTTGAAAAGATTTTTAAGCCAATATTAGTCATTATATTTGTATATGGCAATGAGAGACATGTTAGCATCTGCAAAACAAACAGATAGACATATTGAACAAAGAAGAGCTAATTCTGAAATAAAGGCAAGTGCTGGTAAAATCATAGATGGGGAGTCATGTGATAAAAGTGCATTTAATGATTTAAAAGAAAGTCTAAAAAGTCAAGATTCTAATCAAGAATCACTAATTAGTCAAGCTCAAGAAAAATATGGGGTAAAACCAAGTTATTCTCAATCAATTGAAAGTAATGATATAAACAATATGGATTCTAATGAACCTTTAATTAATCAAAATATCAATTCGGATGAACCAAAAAAATCAAGTGATAGTGAAATTTATTATGCTAAACCTCAACCAATTGTTGAAGAAATTCAAGACAGTAAATCAAATGAAAATTTTTCTACAACTAATCAAAAAATTGGAAAACAACATTGTAATATTGTTGCCAATGTAATAAAACAAAGTGGTTCAACATTTAGAGGAGACACTAGTTGGGACAATTGCAAATTTTTAAAAATAAGTGATGGAAATTATTTTTGCACAGAGTTTCACTCTCTTTGTGGAAGAGAAAGATGCAAACGTGCAACGAGATAATTAACTGATTTTAAAGCAAATTATTAATATTGATAATTTATTAATAAAATTTGATTTTTTAAAAAATTTTATAACATTATAAAATAATTGCTTTTTTAAAAGTTATTAAGTAGAAATTTAATATGTGGAGGATTGATTAAATGGAAAAATCGGATAAAGAATATATGGAAAAGTTTTGGCACACAAGTGCACACGTGTTCGCAGAAGCACTAACTAGTGAATATCCGACGGCTCTAATCGCAATTGGTCCACCAATAGAACAAGGATTTCATTATGATTTTGATTTAGATTACAATCTAAAAGAAAGTGATCTTGATAAAATTGAACAAAAAATGAATCAAATACTTAAAAGAAAAGATAAAATGATTCAAAAAAATGTTTCAATTGACGAAGCAAAAAAAATATTTGAAAAAAATAAATATAAAATTGAAATGATCAACGATCTCCAAGCAAACGGTGAAAAAGAAATTTCAACTTACACAAATGGTCAATTTATTGATATGTGTAAAGGCCCACATTTAGACAATGTTGGTGAAATAGGGACAATAAAACTATTAAAAATTTCATCAGCTTACTGGAAAGGTAATGAAAAAAATAAACAATTACAAAGAGTTTATGGAATCGCATTTAAAACAAAACAAGAACTTAATGAGTGGATTGAACTACGAAAAAAAGCTGAAGAAAATTCTAACATTAAACTTGGAAAAGAATTAGATTTGTACATGATGAGTGAAAAAGTTGGAAGAGGCCTTCCAATTTGGTGCCCAAATGGAACAATGCTTAGAATGCAATTACAAAATTTCTTAATTAAAGAACAACAAAAAAGAGGATATCAATTTATGATAACTCCACACATTGGTAAATCAGACCTCTTTTCTACATCAGGGCATTTAGCACATTATAAAGATATAATGTATGCTCCAATAAAAATTGATGATGAAGAATATTATCTAAAACCAATGAATTGTCCTTTTCATATTGAATATTATGCAAAGACAAAAAGAAGTTATAGAGAGCTTCCACTTAGAATAAGTGAAATGGGAACAGTTTATAGATATGAAAAAAGTGGAGAATTATCAGGACTTTTAAGAGTAAGAGGGTTTACTCAAGACGATGCCCATATTTTTTGTACACAAGAACAAGTAAAACAAGAATTCAAAGGAGTATTTGATTTAGTAATGGATGTAATGAATACTCTTGGATTAAAAAATTTTAGAGTGAGAATTGGCACACGTGATCCAAATAGTGACAAATATGTTGGGCCAAAAGAAATTTGGGAAAAAGCAACACAAGAAATAATCGATGTTGTTAAAGAAAAAAACATTAATTTTACAATTGAAGAAGGAGATGCAGCGTTCTATGGCCCAAAAGCAGATATTGTAATTAATGATGCAATAGGAAGAGAATGGCAAACTGGAACAATACAACTAGATTATAATTTACCAGATAGATTTGATTTGAATTATACCGGCACAGATGGAAAAGACCATAGACCAGTAATGATCCATAGAGCTCCATTTGGTTCTTTTGAACGATTCACAGGAATTATAATTGAGCATTTTGGAGGAAAATTTCCAACATGGCTTTCTCCAGTTCAAGCTATAATCATACCAGTTTCTGAAAATTTTAGCGAGTATGCTAAAGAAATTAATTCAAAATTACTTGATGAAGAAATTCGAGTAAAACTTGATGACAGAAACGAAACTCTAGGTTATCGAATTAGAGAGGGACAAAAAGAAAAAGTTCCTTATTTAATTGTTGCCGGGGCAAAAGAACAAGAAAATAAAACAGTAACTATAAGAAATAGACAAAATGAACAAAAAACAATGACACTTGATGAATTTATTGATCAAGTAAAAAAAGAAATCAAAGAAAAAACATTAAATTAGATTAATTACATTTAACATTGTTTAATCACAATGTTAAATTTCTATTTTTTTTAAAATCAAAAGTTATTTTAAACCAAATAAACATTGATTAATTATGGTTCAAACTAATTTATTACCAAAAATTGAATTAATTCCATTAGTACATGACAATCAATTAAAATGTCATGAAGCTATAATTAATTATATTCAAAAATTACCAAGAAATTCAAGAATTGCTCTTGAAGTTCCATTTAATTATAATGAAATTTTTCAACAAATAAATAATTATAAAATTGCTATTAAAAGATTTGGATCTCCAGAAGACAAAGAAAAAGTTAATGAATTATTTAGTGATTATAACGCTTTTGAAGAAATAATTATAACTGCTAAAAAAAGAGGTATTGAAATTATACCTATTGAATCAAAGAGTATTAAACAACAACACAATAAAATAACGGATTTATTAAAGAAAAAATTTTCAAAAACTAATTCAAAAAAATTAGAAATTTTAGAAAACTTAAGAGAACATGCAATGAGTGCAAATATTAGAGCTAGTGCATACACAAGAGCAAATAGTTTAATTTTTGTTATTGTGGGCGCTGGCCACATAGCGAATTTAAGAGAACAATTAAGTCAATTTAAAGATTTAACAAATATTTCAATTAATACAATAATTTTTGGACGAGAAAGAAAATTAATCAGAGAAATTATAAATGATAATGCTAAAAAATCAAAAACAAAACAACGTGTTTTAAATTCATTAAAAATAGCTTTATTAAAAAAAAGAAAGAAAGCACCAATTAACCAATCGTTAGCAGAATTACACTCAAGACAATCTTCAAAAAGTGTGTTTAGACATTTTAAAACTAAAAGATAAATATATAAATTAAAAATGAGTAGATTAAATATGCTTGCAAGAAAACCAAAGCCAACTGTGACTGATAGAGTAAAATATCAATTAAGAAAAAAAAGACTAATTAAAGAAAGAGAAAAAGCAATAGAAGCATCAGAACATGCAAGAGAACAAGATAGAGCAACAAAAACAGTATTAAAAAATCAAAGACCAAAAAACAGAGCTGACTTAATAGCCATTGGAAATCTTACAGAAATAAGTAAAAATATTACACAAAGAAGAAAAGAAATGTTTAATGAAAAATTACTTGCAAAAAGACTTGCAAGAGGCCCAATTTCAAAAATTGAATTAAAAGCAAGAAAATTAGTTATAGGAGTTTATCCTGGCGATCAAATCGCATTCATAAGCAATAGCGGAAAAATTTATGGTGGAAAATTTATTGAAATAACTACTCACCCATTTACTAAAAAATTATCAATTTTAATAAAAGATGAAACTGGACAGATATCATATCTTGATGTTAGTAAATTAAAAAAAACAATTCCAGTGAAACTTTTTAATGGATTAACTAATTTAAACTTGAGATAATTAATTAATTTTTAAATTATATGAAATAATTTCTAGAAATAATATAATTTTGATTTTTTTATGTGCTTGGATTTATATGTTCAATTAACATTCTTTTACAATATATTTAATCAAATTTAACCTTTTTACAATAAATTTAATAAAAAAATATTTCAATTAATTTTGAATTAAAATACATAACTTAAAATCATTGAATAAAGTAAACAAACTCTTTTTTAATAATAGTTAATATTATTAATTTTAAAAAATAAATAATGATATGCATAGAAAAAGAATTAATTCAATGTCAGTTTTAGCAAGACTTAGACTAGATTTACCGCTTGATCATAAAGCATTGAAAAACCAAAGAAGCCTACTAGTCCCAGTTCATCGTTTAAAAGTAGGTGAAAGTTTACGTGAAAATGGGCATGATACTAGAAATTTATACCTTGTTCCAATTAAGACTCCTGAAACTAAATTTGATGGGGCGCATGGGCGAAGTTTTGCTACTTCCCCAAAAGGAAAATCAAATAGACAAATGACTTTGGTAATGAAGGGGACGGGGGCATCACAAAATAGGATTAAGTCAGAATCTGAATCAAATTTATCTAAAGAACAGATTGAAATAAAATTAAAAAAAAGTTTTGAAGCGAATGGTTTATTTAGGGATGATGATTTTTTTTCAAAATTAGCTGAAAATGAAATTAAACGAAGGTCAAAATTTAAAAACAAAGTGAGTACTGATTCAAATGTAAAATCTATTTTTGAATACGTACGATGGCCAAATGTTGTAGAACAGAGATATATTGGATTAGCAAGAGAAGAAACAATTACAAACGCAATTGAAAATGCTAACTTATTGAGAAACGAATTAGTTAAATTAAAAACAGATCCTTTTGTAAGAAAATATTTTTCAATTACTGCTATAAGACGAGTAAGTGTTATGAATCCAATTGCAGTTTTTGATTTACAACAAGTTCCCCTTGCAATTAAAAACCCAGATGCATTTATAAAGAAATATTCTAAATATCTTTCTTTAGAAGAAAAAAAAGCAATTAAAAATCTTAAGGGAGCTAGATGGTTTAAATTAATGAAAGGTTTAGCTGCCACAAGTTTAAAAGGAAAAATTAAAAATCCAATTTATTTTGCATATTCCGTCCCATTGAATCATAGGATTATGGAACTTAATAAATTTAGATTTGATGAAGATTGGAGACAAACAATGGACTACTATGGGATAAATCTAACAAAGGATTCACTTAAAACAGGCAAAGTTTATTCAAGAATAGCAAAAAAATTTGTTTCATTAAATGAGGTAAAAAAAGAATTATTATTTGTTTTTTCATGTAGGTTAGCATTATCATTATACGCATTTGATGTTAGATTAGGCGGATCTTTATCTTCACAAGGAATGAGCGTTTTTTCAGGACATAATATTACTGCATCCTCAACATTATTAGATTTGGATACAGCTGGGTTTTATAAAAATCCAAAAGCAGCCCATAATGCAGTGATTACTGATTTTAATGGATTAATTGAAACAATTGAGCAATTCGCAAAAAAATTAAGGATTGGTGGAAAAGATCTTGATGCTTCAAAAGGCATAGTGTTTATTGTTTGGCAAGAATATATGCGAACACATGGCATCAAACGAATTGGCAAAATTTAGTTTAAGTAAAATAAATTAACTAAACATTAATACTATTATTTTAAAAAAGTTAGAAAAATGAAAAGTTAAACAAACATCAACTAATTTATAAAAATTGTTATATTTAATAAAAAGAGGTAACTACATTTATTTCATTTATAAGATTTTCAAAAAACAATTATTAACAACCTTTAAATATAAGTTTTCCTTAATTAATTAAGAAATCGGGGGCGATTAGATTGAAAAAATTATCATTATTTAAAATAGGTTCAGATTATAACCCATTAGTTAGATCATTCGCAATTTTTTTAATAATCATAGCAGTTATGATGTTTATTAATTCTTTTGCAGTTGTTTTTGACTCTTGGCAAGTTATAAGAGATTTTGACACATGCGTTGTTGATTCAAGAATAATTGATTATAAAACAATGGATGTAACAACAGAACAAAAAGTTCTTTCACAATTACAATTTCAAGATTGTAAAAGTTCATTAAAAGATATTACTGGTGCACAAATACCACCTAATCAAACATTTTTAACAACAAGACAGAAGATTACTGCATTAACATTCCCAGTTGCAATATTATTCATATATGCAGCATTATTGTTATTCGCAATAAATCTTTACTTAAGCGCATCTTTTGTTTTACCAATTGAAGAAACACAAGTAGCATTAAGACCATTTAAAGAATTAAAACAAAAAAATGCTCCAGTTAGAGCTTTTAAAAAGAAAAAATAATTCAAATTTTTAATTGCAACTCAATTGAGTTGCAAACAAATTTTTTTAAAAAAATAAATCGCAACCCATTAGGTTGCACAAAAATAATTTAGTAAACTCTAAAAATTATTTTTAGAGTTTAAATCTTTGATTTTTTATAAACTTTTAAAAAAAAGTTTACATTGTAATTAATTTTACTTTAGTTGAAGATACTTTTGCTTTTTTTACAGCCACAATATATGGGATGTTTTTTTCTTCAGCAGTATCAATTACTTTTTTTGAAATTACTCCATCATACATTATAACATGTACTTTTTTCTTTGATTTTGCAATAGTGTCAACCATTTCTTTTACGCCAACATCTTTGATTTTTTTATATTTTTCGTCAAGTAGTCGTGCTTTTCCTTTTCCTTTTAATTTATCAAAATCTTTTTTTAAATTAAGAATTTCTTTTGGTGTTACTACTTCGTTTCTTTCTTCTCTAACAATATTTTGATTTTCAAATCTTGGATTTTGATCAAATTCTACAGGAGCATCTGATCTAAAATTTGGTTGCCCAAAACTAGGTCTTTGATTAAATCCAGGTCGTGAATTGAAATTAGGACGATTACCAAAATTATTATTCCTAAAACCATTACCTTGAAAATTCTGACCATCCCGATTATTATTGAAATTAGGTCTTTGAACAAAATTATTATTCCTAAAACCATTACCTTGAAAATTCTGACCATTTCTATTATTATTGAAATTAGGCCTATTACCAAAATTGTTTCTATCTTGGAAATTATTTCGATTATTAAAATTATTATTAAATCCACCATTATTATTGAAATTTGGCCTATTACCAAAATTATTGTGTGGATTAAATGGTCTTTGAACAAAATTATTATTTCTATAACCATTTCCTTGATTTTGATTAAAATTATTTGTTTGTTCAACTTGATTTGAATTATTTCTTATTGATTCAGCAAATGGAACTTTTCTTTTTAAAGAAAGTAAAATTTCTTTTTGTGTTAGTTCTTCAACTTCTTTTCCATCTGGTGCTTTTGCAACAAAATCAATTTTTGTTAATGAAGCTAATTTTTTTATATTTAATTCTCCGCCTCTATCACCATCAACTAAAACTGTTACATTTTTTACTTTACATAATTCAATTAAAGCTGGTGAAATATTACTACCATTCATTTCAATTGCATTTTTTATACCATAACTTAATAGTTTTAATACATCTGCTCTTCCTTCAACAAGTATAATTTCTTCACTCATTTCAACTTCTGGCCCAGCAGCAAGTCCTTTATATTTTACAATTTTTTCAGTTCTAATATCTGATTTAATTTCTTCAGCAATTTCAATACTTTCTGTAGATTCATCGTTTGCTTGCATACTTTTCAAAAGTTCTTTTGCACGGTCTGTAATAACACTTCGTTTTTCTTGTCTAGTATCTTCTATACCAAGAATTTTTATTACTGCATCACATGGACCAACTTTATTTACTGTTTCTATTGTTGCTGCAAGAATACTTGTTTTAACTTTATCTAATGAAGATGGAATAATTATTTCCCCATTAGTTTTTCCTTTTCCTTTTTTAACAGAAATTTCTATTCTTCCAAGTTTTCCATTTTGTTGTAATTCCTTTAAGTCCATATCTTGACCAAGTAATCCTTCACTTTGACCAAAAATAGCACCAATAATATCAGGTTTATCTACAATTCCTGTAATTTCATAACTTGCTTTAATTTCATATTTTACTGTACTTAAATAAGTCTTAGCCATTTTAATTCAACCCCTTATTTTTAATTCATGTTTATGAATGACTATATTTTTATTTTAATTTATCAGAATTTAATTTTTGATAAATTATTTTTTAATAGAATTAGTATTTGAGAAATTCAATAAAACTAAATTAATTTCTTCTTTTGAAGAAATAATTTCAATTAATTTTTCTTTTGATTTAAATCCCGAAATTAAATTCACTTCACAATTAAAAAATTTTTTTAAATTTTTAATTAATTCAATGTTTGCTTTATTATCTTTGGGATTATTTTTAAGTTCAACAAAAAGCTTGTTTTCATCATCATTAAAAAAAACAATTCTAAAAGCTTTTTTTCCAGTTGAAACCTTTAAATACAATTTCATATTCTCAATTTTACTAATCCTTAGAAAAATTAATAAATAAAGATATTTTAAATGTTACTATGTGGAAAAAAAGTGATTAAATGGCAAGAAACGCAAAAGGAGCAAACGCTGAAAGAGAATTAATCAAATTACTTGATAAAATTGGATATGCTGTATTAAGAGTAGCTGGTTCTGGAGTTAATCCATTGCCTTGCCCAGATGTTGTTGCACTAAAAAATGGTAAAATTATTGCGTTTGAATGTAAAGCACGAAAAGGAAACTATTTAGCGATTGAAATAGAACAAATGCAAGAAGAAATAAATTGGGCAAAAAAAGCTGGCGCCATATTTTTAATTGCTTGGAAAGTGCCATTTAAAGGGTGGATACTTTTAAAACCCCAAGATTTTGTTTTACGAAACAAAAATTATATGATAAAACTTGACGAAGCAAATAAAGTAGCTAAAAAAATAGAAGATATACTTTAAATTTTACTAAATTTTTTGATTTTAACAAAATAAAGATGCCTTTTTAACACTTTAGCAAGAATAATAATTTATGAGACTAATTAATGATGAAATAGTAAGAGAATTTCAACTTCGACTAGAAGTAGAAAAAACGCTAAGCAAAAAAATGAAACTAAAAAAAATAATTGAAGACATAAAAAATTTAGATAAATAAATTATTAACTTTTTTATATAATCCCCAAGCTTGTTTTAACCAAATAACTGATTCTTTAGAAATTAATTTATCTGCTTCTTTTAAGGAATAATATTTTCCATCAACTGCTTCTTTTGAATCTAAAACAATTTTTGAATCAGTAATTAAAACATACACTAAAACAAACATTTTTTCTAGTGATATTTCACTATCAATTAAAAAATCACCAAAAAATATTGGATTTTCTTTTAATTTTGTTTCTTCAAACAATTCTCGTTTTAATGCTCCATCATTTGTTTCACCATATTGAATATGATAAGAACAACCACAATCATAACAATTTGAATAAGATTTTGTTTTAGCACGTTTTGTTAAAAATAGTTCATTGTTTTTATTAAAAATTAAAACCATGCCAGCGCGATGTAAGATTCCATTTTCATGCGCAAAGTTTCTTTCAACTTTTCCTAAAACTTTATTATGTTTATCAACTTGATAAAGATATTCAACCATAAATATAAATAAATTAATAAAATAATTACATTTCATTTCTATCATATTTGTTTAAAATAAAACGAGATGTTTTATCTTCATCAATTAATTCGCCTGCTTTTAAAAAATGATTTTGTTTTCCAATAATTTCAAGGATTTCATCTTCATCTAAATTCTCATAATTTTTTATTTTAAAATAATTTGCAATTTCTTCTTTAAATTCAGAAATCAATTTTATTGCAACTGTATTAACATCATCAACTTGATTAGGATTTCTTGCTCCAACTAAAAATAATTCAAAATCATCTTTTTGATCATAGGGAATTATTCCTGGAGCATCAATTAAGTAAACTCCATCAGAAACTTTTATTTTTTGTAGTCCCCTAGTAAATCCAGCTTTACTTGAAACTCCAACTTTTCCTCTTCCTTTTCCACTTAATGCATTAATTAGAGAAGATTTTCCTGCATTAGGATAACCAATTAAACCGATAGTTAATTCAGATTTTTTTAATTCAGATTTAACCATGCTAATTTCTCGTTTAAGTAAAGAAATTCCATTTCTTGATTTTGCAGAAATAAAAACAACTCTTGCTTTTTTCTCTTCAATCAATTTTTTTTTACTTTTAGCAGTTTTTGATCTAGAAACTAAATCTGATTTATTTAAAACAAAAATTAACGCTTTTTCTTTTTGAATAATTATATTTTCAATAGCTAAATTTCTTGTTCTGTCTGGAAATCTCGCATCAATTACTTCAAGTAAAATATCGGATTGATTGATTAATGAATAAACTTGTCTAATAAAACCCATTTTTTCCATAGATTACACCAAAAATAATTAATTTATACTAAAAATTTCTATTAACTTTAAAATTAAAGTAATTTTAAATCTGAAAAATAAACTTGTCCAATTTTTTCATCAATTGGTCCACAAGCAAAACAAGTTTTACTTCCAGGCGCAATTTGAGTTTTACCAGCATCTGTAATTAATGCAACAGGCAATTTTTTTTCTTTAACAAATTGAAACTTTTTAATTAAATCATCTGTTGAATTTATTTTAAGTACAATTTTCTTCATTCCTTGATTTTTCCAATCATCAATAATCGCATCATCAACTTTTTCAAGCACTAAAACAGATGCATGGCAAGCTTGTGCTGCAATTTTACCTTTATTCATACCAAGTGAATTATTGATGATAATATATTGTACTAATTCCATAAATTAATTATAACTAGATTATTATTTAAACTAATAAGAAAAAGAAAAAGAAATGCATTGATTTGCATTTCCACTTAAATTACTTTTTTAATTTGAATTTTCCTTTATGTTCAGAGTTCGAATTTGACGCTTTTGAATCAGTTGATTTTTTAACCTCTTTTTTTGAATCAGTTTTAGATTTAGATTTATTTGAGTTTGAATAAATAACTATCCCAGCCCCAATAATTAATCCAAGAACTATCAAAATTATTATAATTTGAAGAATGTCAAAAATCCAATTCATTGAATCAGTTGATTTTGCAACAAATATGTTTGTATTTTTTACTAAGGGTGATGAAAAAACAATATTGTTTACATCAGGTTTATTGTTTAAATCAATAGTATATTCTAATACTAATTCAGTATTTGCATCAACCAATGGAACAGTAAATTCAACAACTGGATCACTAGCTAATATTCTAAATTGATAAATTGATTTAATCATATTTAAATCAATAAAATTTATTAAATCTTTTGGAATTACTTCAACAATTAATACATCAGATAAATTTTTATCAGTTGTATTTTTTATTTTTATTGTGAAAGTCGTTTGATAAGTAATTATTCCATTATTATCAATTTCTTCTACTTTAACTTCTCTAACAAAAGAAAATTTATTTGATTCTTCAACCATTTTTAAAATTTCTTCTTCAGAAAATAGAGCTTTACCATTATTATCTTTTGCATCAGTTAAAATTCCTCTAACTTCATCATTAGAAATTTCATCTGAATCAGTAGATTTAGAAATTACTAATGGTGTTGAATTAGGAGTATTTGCAGTTTCATCAATATAATCTTTTGTTGAAGATGAATTAGATGATGAAGAAGCCGAACTAGCTGCTGAATCAGGTGAAGAAGATGAAGATGTTGTAAATGAAATATAATTATTATCAGCATTTGATTCATTTCCAGCATAATCTTTACATTTAAAATAATATCCATATGATGTCCCAGAAGATAATCCAGAGATTGTAACGTTTAATGATGTGTTTGCAGCTAATGAATAAACACTTGAATTCATTGAATCATAAGATACATTTGAAGAATTATATTTACAAGTTGATTTTTCATTAGATCTTAATGTAATTACTCCAGTTGAAGTTGAAACTGAAGAATTAGATAAAATTGTAATTATTGGTGAAGATGAATCTCCAACAATTGAGTATGTTGCAGAATTAACATCATGTCCATTAATATCTTTAATATTAAATTTTACTGTCCAACTTGATCCATTTGGAACACCAGAAACAAATTGATATTGACAATTATTACCATCACTGTTCCAATCAGCAGAATAAATAATTCCGTTTATATCAATTTTACAAGATGATAAATTTAAATCATAACTTCCTTTTGTAACAGGAATAAATAATTTAAATGTTTGACTAGCTTGTATTTGAAGTGTGTTTGAATCTGAAAAAAATTCATATTCAGCAGAATCAATATTTGTTGAAAGTGAATTAGTAAATACTGGTAAATTATAAGATGTTTGATATTTACTAAATCCAGTTACATTAAATGTTGCTGTTTTTGAAACCAAATTATAATCTAAAGATGAACATCTATCTGTTGAACAAACTTCAGTAGTCCCACTTGAATTAATGTAAATTATTTTTGGAATAGATGAATAATTTAAATTGTATAAATATAGTGTTGCTGATTTATTTAAATTTGCAAAAGCTAGACTATTTATGTCAATTGATTTTTGATCAGTATTTTCACTATTAACATCAATTGTTATTGCATTTGCTAAATTTAATAATTCATTAACTGTCATACCATCAAGCAAATTAATATCTTGATTGAAAACAATTTTTCCATAACCTGTTTTTTCAAATGTTAAATTCAAAACTCTTTGGAAGTTATTAATGTCTTTAAAATTTGTTGATGAAATCCCATTTAAGTCAGATGAAACATATTCTAAACTATAAAGAAAAATACCTTGACCATCATTTAACAAATAATTTGCATCGGCAAAATTTGCTAAAGTTTTATCACCAACTCTTACATTTACATCAAATTGATTAAAATCATAATCCCACCCATCACCTAAATTTATTGTCCAATTTCCGTCTGTTTTTTGAGTCATTTCACAAAAACTTCCAGATACTGCACAATTTGTTTTTATTATGTTATTTAAATCAATAAAAACTCTACCAATTCCTGACAAATCAGTAGCATTAACTTTTACAGTTAATTCCCTATTTATTCCATAAAGGTAATCTTCATCAACTGTAACAACGGATGTAACTACTGGAGCAGCAGTATCAATAAACACCCAATAAGATTGGATTGTTGTATTTAATGCATTATCAATAGCTGTTAAAGTAATTAAGTAATTCCCATCGGGCGAACCAATTAAATTAACTTTTTGATTAATATCATTAGTAGCTACCGCAACACTAGAATTTTGATCATGAAAAATAGTAGTATTATCAATCACATAATTCACATCAACTAAAAGTGTATTTAAATCACCATCAGTATCAGATGCATAAAAATCAAGACTAGGATAATTAGTATAATGCGCACCCGATAATTCAGTAGAAAATAACATTTGTGGACTTGCCGCAAATACCCCACTAATTAAAATTAACCCCAATAAAATTGTAAAAATTTGTTTAAAATAATCCATTTAATTTCCCCCAAAGTATTAAATCTTTAAAAAGAATTGAACTAAATTGTTTTTAAATTAATTTATTTTACTAAATTAACTCAATAAAAAATAAATAGCAAAAATTATACTATCCTTTGTTTTTAGATTGATAATCTTTAATTGCTTCACGAAGTGCTTCATCACCCAAAACTGAACAATGAATCTTTATTCCAGGTAATCCACCAAGCCTATCAGTAATTTCTTTTCCACTTAATTTCATTGCATCATTTAATTTCATTCCACCATTTTCAGTTAACATAACAGATAACATTGAAGTAGATGCAATCGCACTAGCACAGCCAAAAGTTTTCCATTTACAATCAATAATTTTGTCATTTTTTATTTTAATCCACATTTCCATTATGTCGCCACATTTTACATTACCAACTTTACCATAACCATTAAAATCTAAAATATCTTTTTTGTCTTTTAAAAAATTTTTTGGGTTTAGAAAATGTTCTTTTACAATATCTGAATAAAACCAATTTTCTCCTTCTACTTGCATAATTATTCCTCCCAAAGTGGACTCATTAATCTTAATTTTTTTACACTTTCTTTTAATGTGTTAATAACATAATCAATTTCTTTTTTTGTAGATTTGTAGCCAAGGCTAAATCTTATACTTGAATGACTTAATTCATGCGTCAAACCAATTGCCATTAAAACATGACTTGCTTCTAAGGATTTAGATGAACAAGCCGAACCAGTAGAAACATTTATTCCAGCTTCATTAAGTAACAAAAGTAATGATTCGCCTTCAATACCATAAAATGAAAAATTAATATTATTTGGAAGTCTATTTTCAATTGAGCCGTTTAACTTTGTTTTTGGAATTTCTTTTTCTACTTTTTTTATAAAATAATTTCTTAATTTTGTTAATCTTTTTGATTCAATTATTTTTTCTTTTTCTGCAATTTCTAACGCTTTTACAAGTGCAACAATCCCAGCAATATTTTCTGTTCCAGAACGTAAATTAAATTCTTGGCCACCGCCATGAATCAATGGTTCGATTTTAATATTTTTATTTTTATAAAGTAATCCTGTCCCTTTAAATGAATAAATTTTACTTCCATTTAATGTCATTAAATCCACACCAAGTTTTTTTACATCAAGTAATAAATATTCTCCACCTTGACAAGCATCAGTATGAAATAAAACTTTTTTTTCTTTACATATTCTTGAAATTGCTGGCAAATCTTGTATTGTTCCAATTTCATTATTTGCATACATTATACTAACAAGTAATGTGTTTGATTTTATTGATTTTTTTAAATCTTTTAAATTAATTAATCCATATTTATCTACGCCTAAATAAGTTATTTCAAATCCTAATTTTTCTAACCACTTCATAGTAGCCAAAACTGCGTCATGTTCTGTTTTTTGAGTAATAAAATGTCCATTAATTTTTCTATTATCTTTTATTGAATTAATTAATTCATTAAATGCAATCCCTTTAATTGCAAGATTTATACTTTCTGTTCCACTACCTGTAAAAATAATTTCATCTTTTTCACAATTTAGAATTTGAGCAATTTTTTTTCTAGATTCATCAAGTGCTTTTTTTGCTTTTAATCCCGTTGAATGAAAACTACTTGGATTAGCATAATCTTTCAAAAAAAATGGTAAAGAAACATTTAATACTTCTTTTCGCACAGGTGTTGTCGCACCATTATCAAAATAAATTGTTTTTAATTTTTTTGAATTTATTTTTTTTGAGTCTATTTTCTTCATAAAATCAACTATAAAATATTTAGTATTTATATTTACAATATTTTTCAACATGTTCTGCAATTGCTTGGAAAATTGGTTTATTTTTCGTAAACACATCACTTTTTAGATAATAAATTCGTTCTTTTCCATTTACTTTAAAATCAACAAAACTACATTCTTTTAATTGAGTTAGAGAGTGACTAATTTTACTTTGTTCTTCTTCAAGTTCATTACATAGTTCAAGAACTGACTTTTCAGACAATGTAAGAGATTGAATTATTTTATACCTTAATTCATTGCCAAGAACATTAAAACATTTATGTGGAGCATTTAGTTTAAATGAATCTTTCTTCATATGAATATATTTTCATATAAGGTTTATAAATATAACTAAATTAAATAAATTTAAATACAATAAAAACAAATTAAATAAGGTGATAGTATGAATGTATCAAGAGCAACAATATTGCGTGGTAAAATTGAAGGAGCGATACGAAAGGACAATAGAAACGGAAGAGCATCAACTGGAATTAAAGAAATAACTAATGCATTAAGAACTGGAAAAATAAATGGAGAACCAATTACACCTGCTCAAAGAGAAGTTATGACAGCAATGTTAGAAGGATTCAAAAGAAAAGTAAATGGAATGCAACTTAGAACAACAAGAAAAAAATAAATAATTACATTATCATTGTTTCATTATCAATATTTTTGTAATTATTATTTTCATTATCTTCTTCAATATTTTGATTTAAATCTTGTTCTGAATTCACACTTTTATTAACTTCAGTTTCATTTGAATTAATTTCTGAAGAATTGTTTTCATTAGAATCATTAGTTGCATCAGAATAAGTAAATCCTTTAAATGTAATTTTTTTTGTTATGCCATTTTCGCCCCACAAATAAGTTAGAGCCATTTCTTCACCATTAGATAATTGTATTCGTCTATTACTTGGATTTAATCCTTTAAGAGTAAATGTCTTTGAATAAACTACAATTGCCATTTGGCCAATTGATTGAACAAATGTAAAAACAGGTTCATCAAACCCATTACCAGTAATTCTATCAAATGATTCATTTTCATCAACAGTGTAGGTTTCTGTTGTTATTACTTTATCAAACGGTGGCTTCCAAGGCGCATTAATTGTTTTAACTTCAAATATAGCTTTCATAATATCACATAGATATAAACAGCATTTTTATTTAAAAACCTGCGTGTAAAACCAAAATTTTAAAAAATAATCAAAAAAAATAAAAAATTTAATCAAATTTTTCAAAATAATCGGCTGACCACATCAAAAACCATTAAAAACCAATTAAATCATATCTTTTTATGCAATATACTAATTTCATGAACCAAGCATTTGAAGAAATTAATCAACATTACACAAAAAACGAAACACTTGGAAAATATTTAGTGCCATCAAAAAGCAAATTATCAATTAATGAAATTGAAACAATTGTGTCAAAAATAAAAATAGTTAAATTTGATTGCGATATAGCCGGAGTAGATAGTGGATTTGTTTCTAAAAGACTTTCATTTTTAGATATACTTTTAATAAAAATTGGAGCAGTCATTTTTAGTTATAATGATTCAAAGTTAACAAAAGCAGAATACTTCAAACCAACTCTTTTTCCAGAACCAATTTTACTTAAAAATGGACTTGAGAATGATGAAGAAGAACAAAGTAAAGGTATTGAAAGATTAAAAAAAGAAATCACAACATCAATAGAATTAATTATTGAAAAAAAACCAAAATATCTTTTTATTGACGGTTCAATTATTCCACAATATCAAAATAAACCAAGAAGTGATTCAAAAATTAAAGATGATTATGAGTCAATAATTGATTTATTTCAAAAATTATACAAAACAAGTGAAGAAAACAATTGCACTTTAATTTCAACTGTTGAAGATTCAAGAGGAAATAGATTTAAAGAAGTGTTAATTGATTCGTTAAAACTTAATGAAGAACAATTAAAATTTGCATCAGACTCATCAATACTTGATTACATATTAATCAATGGGGAAAGAACTTGTTTTTTTAATTATTCAAAAAATATTGAAAAACATAGCATTCTAAAAGAATACACTAAAGACTGGAGCAACAATATATATGTATTTTATTTAAAGGCATCAAATTATGATAAAGCTTTACGAATAGAATTTATTGCAAAAAAAGATATAAAAGAAAAAGCAAATGAAATTGCATCAATTGTTTATCAACTTTCATCATTACATAAAGATTATTCTTACCCATCAATTTTAATCGAAGCAGATATGCGAGCAAGATTAACAAATGAAGAAATTGAAATAGTATTCAATAAATTAATTGATAAAATTGGACCAAAATTAAATTTAAGGAGAGGCAATAGACCATTTAAATAAATTGGTCAATAAATATATGTGATAAGTCATGGTAGTTAAATTAATTATTTTTGATCTTTGGAAAACTCTAATTCCAGCAACAATAAATGTTGCAAATTTAAAGACATTATTAAAAGAATCAAATATTAGCATGGACGAATTTATTACAAGATATGAAAATGCAGTACAAAAAAAGAAATATGATAATTTTGAAGAGTTAAGAAACGATTTTTTTAAAGAATTCCATGAAATAAATAATGAAAACTTAGAAAGAGAATTAAATGAAATTTATCTTAATAGATTTGATAAAATAAAATACTTTCCAGAAGTAAGATCAACTCTTGAAAAATTAAATAAAAATAAATATTCTGTTGCATTACTTAGTAATGCCGAAAGTTTACATTCAGAAGAAATAATTGAAAAATTAAAATTAACTAAATATTTTGATTATTTAGGATTTTCATTTAATTTTGGGGATGTAAAACCAAACAAAATAGTTTTTGAAAAAATATTAAATGAATTTAATGTAAACTCTAACGAGGCAATAATGGTTGGAGATTCTCTTGAAAGTGATATAATGGGCGCAAATAATTGTAAAATACACAGTTGTTGGATAAATAGAACAAATAAAAAAAATGAAACAAAAATAAAACCAGATTTTATAATTTCATCTTTAGATGAAATATTTGAAGTATTAGAAAAATTAAAAGAGTGAAAAAATGGACGAAAAACAATTAGGGACAGTAGTTTCAAATTTTGATGGGCCATCACCATCAAGAGTAGATTTTGTAATCAACAACGGCATGATCCACAAAGGAATGTTTGTCGAAATACCATATTCACAAGGCAATATGATTTGCATGGTAGAAGATTTAATTAAAACAAATAGATATTTTGAACGACCAGATTCAGTAAAAACAATCGGAAGTGAAATGGAAAACCATTTCCCAGTAGCAGATTGGGAATTTTTAATTGCAAAAACTAGACCACTTGGGATATTTAGTGAAAATAAACAAATACAAAGACCAACTTTTCCACCATCCCCAGGTACAAAAGTGTTTATTGCAGAAGGCGAAAATATAAAACGATTTTTAGGAATTGATGAAAAAGGATTAATGCTTGGAGAAATACCATTTCATAATGTAAATTTAAAACCAAAATTATCAAAATTACTTCAAAAACACTTAGCAATATTAGCAACTAGTGGAGCTGGAAAATCTTTTTTAACTTCAGTAATTATTGAAGAAATACTTCAAAGACAAAAAGAAGACGGCCAAATCGCACTTTTACTTTTTGATGTGCATAATGAATATAGTTTTTTTGGAGAAGGAGTAACTGATAATAAATATACTGATTATTCTTCAAAAACAAAAATAATTAATGGAAAAGATATTAAATTTAAATGTTCAAGTATCACACCAAGTGTATTATCATCAATTTTTCCAAAAATTACACATATTCAAAAAAGAGAAATACTAAATATAATAAATAAATTAAAACAGGAGATGAAAAGTGGAGCTGGCCCATTTGATTTAAATAAAATAAAAAATGAAGTGCTTAATTTAGATGAAAAAACTGCTAATCCATTAATTGCTATGCTTAATGAAGTTGAACAATTAAATCTTTTTGAAAAAATTGAAAAGCCAAGCATTTATGATTTTTTAAAACAAGGACAATTAACAATAATTAATTTAAATGATATAATGGATGAACGAAAAAAACAAATTATTGTAGCATTAGTTTCAAGAAAATTATTTAATCTTAGACAAGATAATTATTCAAAAATTCCACCATTTACTTTGATTGTTGAAGAAGCACACAATTTTATTCCAGAAAGTACAGCTGGAGAAAGAGCAATAGCAAGAGAACCATTAACCACAATTGCTAGAGAAGGTAGAAAATTTGGAGCATCATTAGTAGTTATTTCACAAAGACCAAAAAGATTATCATCTTCAATTTTAGCTAATTGTAATACACAAATTATACTTAGAATTACTAACCCATATGATTTAGATCACATTAAACAAACTAGTGAAGGACTTGATTCAACAAGTATAAATATGATTCCATCACTTAAAGTTGGAGATGCACTAATAGTAGGGGAAGCAGTTAATGCTCCAACTTTTTTTAAAGTCCGATTAAAAAAATCACAAAATTCAAAACATGAATTTACTCTTGAAGACCTAGCAAAAAGATTTAATGAAAAAGAAGAAATTGTAAATAAAGATACTGAAGCTTACTTGTAAAAACTATCACCGGCTAGCTACTTAAAAACTGTTTTTAAATTAAGAAAAAGTAAGTACGTTATGCTTACATCCCACACATATTTAGTTAGTGTAAACTATAATCAAGAAAAAAATCAGATTCTTTGTGAATTTAAAAATAAAAATTATACTCAAAGAAAAAACTTTATTTTTTACCCTTATTTAAAAATAAAAACTAATGAAAAATTAACAAAAAACACGTTTGAAAATTTACTAAATGAATTTAAATTAAACAACATTTTATTAGAAACTGAAAATGACTATTTAAAAATAAAAGCAAAGCATATTGATGAATTAAAAAAATTAAATAATTTATTTTCAAAAACAATAAACAAACAATATTTAATTTTAGAACCTGAAAGAATATTTTTAATTGAAAAAAATTGGAGTTATTTTGACGAATTTAAAATTAACGATAATGAAATTAATAAGATTGAAGAAAATTTAGAATTAAATAATAAAGATAAATATATTGATTTTGAAAAAACAGTTTTTCAAAATGTATCATTTAATCAAGCAATAAAAATAAATGAAAAAGATACAATTGAAATAATAAAAAAAGCAATTTTATCAAAAATACTAAAAATAGCACCTTATAGAATTAGTCAAAATAAACAAGAAATAATTGAATCATATTTAGAAAATATATTTTTTGAACATGGCCAATCATTAGAAAAAACTAATGAAAAGTTGAATTTTTTAACTAAAGAATATATCCCATTTAATATTCTTGATTCTTTTTCACAAATTGATTTTGGAGCCACTATCTCAAAATTAATTTCAAAAAATTTTTATAATATTGGATTTGATACATTAAATTGTAATTGCTGTAAACCCAACAAAATGACTGATAAAAATATTTTACCCTCAACAAAAATAGAAGTTAGTTTTAATGAAAATAATTTTTATTATGAAACAAAATCAAAATTATTTGCAGATAAATTCCATAAAGAACATGAAAATAAAAAAGATCGTGAATTAAGAAAATTTACAAATTTTTCAAATAAATATCCCATCGGCCCAATTAAATTAAATGAAAAAATAAAAATCCCATTAATTGATGCACAAATATTATACCTAGATGAAAAAATTAAAATTGAAAAAAATCATGAACTATTTTGGTTTTGTCAAAAAAAAGAATCTTTTTTATCAATTAGTTTAAATAAAAAAAATGATTTTTTATTTGAATTATTTAATAAAAAAAATAAATTAAATGAAAATCAAACAAATACTTTAATTTATACTAAAACTTTTGAAAAAGAATATTTTAATATTTATTATCAAAAATATAAAGAAATATTAAATGAAATACCATTTCATCTAACAAATCAACTATCAAAGTTTTTTTCAAGTGAACTTGCAAAAGCAATACTTAGTATTCAAGAAGAAACAATTAATGAATTTAAAGAATTTTCAGAAAAAAAAGGATATAGAACATATTACTCTGGAAAAAAGGTAATTTACTTAGAAGGAAGCAACCCACTAAAAATAATTAAAGATTTTTTGACAAAATATAACTTAAATCCACCAGAAATAATCAAAATTTGCACCAGAAATCAATAAAAAGGCTAATATTAGCTAGTTTAATATTTATTAAAAAATAATCAAACAAAAGCTACTTTTTTAAAGCTTCTTATCAAGAAATTAATTATTACTTGGTGAGAAAATGGGTAGATTAACAAGATTTGAATTAACAAGAATTTTATCTGCAAGAGCTTTACAATTATCTTTAGGAGCACCTCCTTTAGTTAAAGGCACAAAAGAATTATCAATGCTTAGAGTTGCTGAAAAAGAAATGGAAGAAAAATCATTACCATTAAGTGTACTTAGACGATACCCAGATGGGACAATAAAAAGAGTAGAATTATTTTAGAGGGGAATAACATGGGAAAAGCAGTATCAAAAGGATTAAAATATAGAGCCGAAGTTTTAACAACAGAAATGCCAGAAAAATTTGGTGGTAATTTTGAAACAAATAAAAAAAATTTAGCTCCATTAGAACTAGGTTTATCAAAAAATAGTAGAAATGTTTTAGCTGGATATATGGCAAGAATTTCAAAAAAAGAAGCAAAAGAAAAAGTTGCTTCTAACTAATTTTATTTTAAAAAAATTAATCAAATTCATTTTCTAAAATTACTTTTGTTGATTCATCTAAACTTTTATCTCTAGTCAATAAAATAGTTTTACCATTTGTTGCAGTTTCAAATGCTTTTTCATGAGTAATTACAAAAATTTGTTCAACAAGAGTTGGTAACTTTTCTCTAAACATTTCACTAAGTTTATCAATTGCATTATAATCTAAATTATGTGTTGGTTCATCAAGAATTAACATTGAAAGATTTTTTGTTAAAACTAACGCAAAAGCAATTCTAATACATAGTGCCCCCGCACTTCGTTCCCCACCACTTAAAATCCCATCAACTCTAACCCATTCATTGTTTCTATTTAAAACAACAAAATCATACCCATTATCATTAATAATTAATTTCGCATCAATATAATCTTTATATGGATAAACATTTTGCCAAATATCAGACATTGCAATATTTATTGTATCAATCATTGATAATCTTAATTCGTTTTGTGTTGAAATTAAACAATTTTCAAAAACACCAAGTTTTTTTGAAACAATCTCATCATTTATAGCATCAATTTCAATAGAAGCAATAGAGTCTTTAATTTTTTTTATTTTAATTAAATTTGATTCAATACTTTTTATCAAGTCTTGCTTTGAAATCAACTTTGATTTTAATAAATCAATTTGTCCTTTTAATTCAAAATATTTTTGTTTAATTTCATCAACAATAGTTTGATCAATTTTTAAATTAACAAATTCTGTTTCAAGTTTTGGAATTTTTTCTTTTAATAAATCAATTTGATTTTTCTTTTCATTTAATTCAATTAATTTTTTTTCGTTTATTTGCAAATTAAACAAGTCAGAATTTAATGATTCTATTAATTTATCATTTATTGCCATTTCGTTTTTAATTTTAGTAATTTCTTGAGTAATTTCTTTTTCTTTTTCAAGTAAACTATTATTTTCATTAATAATTTTTAATTTATTTGATTCGTTTAATTCAATTATTGATTTTTTATGATTTTCATCTAAATTTTGCTTACACTTTGGACAAGTGCCAACTAAATTTAACATTTCTTTTAATTCAAAATCAATTTCTTTTAATTTAAAATCATTAACTTTTTTTTCTTCCCAAATCTTTTTTAATGATAAATCAAGAATAGATTTTTCATTTTCTTTTGCTTCTTTTAATTTAATTAAACTTAATTTTTTTGAAAAAGTTTCTTCTTTTTTACGATCTAAATCTTCTTTAGATTGCAGATTTGTCCCAGCTATAGAAGAAGATAATGTTTCGATTTTTGTTTTTGTTTTTATAATTTCATCTTTTAATTGATTAAATAAAATCAGTTTTTTATCAGCAACCTCTTTTTCTGATCGAATAGTTAAAAAATTAGAATTTAGTAAATCCAGTTTTGAGTTTAAATCAACTAATTCATTTTTATTAGATAATAAATCAACATTTAGTTTTTCTTCTTCATAATTTTCTATTAATTTTTTCTGTTGATTAACAAAATCATTTTTTTGTTTAAATTCTTTAACAAACTGATTTTTTAAAGTTAATGAATTTTTTCTAGCAATTTCATATTTTTCTAAATCAAGTAATTCATCAAATTTCTTTTTTCTTTCACCAGGACTTAATTTTAAGAAAAAATCAATTTCATTTTGTTCAGCATAAATTGCACGACTAAATAATTCATAATTTAACCCAAGAATTGATTCTATTTTTTCATTAACATCTTTTTGTTTTGGACCAGCAATTAACTTTGAATCAATAGTTCGCAAATATGCTTCAGTAGCCCCATCCACTATTTTTCTATCAACAATATAATTCAAACCATTATGAGAAAATTCAAGAATTACTTTTGTATAATCCATTTTATTTGGTTTATTCATAATTATTTCTTTTAATGAAACTTGTTTTGATTTTAATTGAGGAAAAGTTCCAAAAAGAGCAAAAGATAATGCATTAACAATAGATGATTTACCCGCCCCCATCACACCAATAATCACATTAGTGCCTTTTTCAAAATTAATTTTTGTTTCTTTATGAGTTCGCCAATTAATCAAAGTTAAAGAATTAATCATAAATAAGTATAATTAGAAAGATTTAAAATAAAATTTCAAGTAAAATGCCAGTAAATTTAAAAATAAGTTAAAAATAAAAAGATAAAATCACATAATAGTATATGGCAAGATTAAATTCTCATCAACCAAATAGACCTAGATCTAAAGTTATTCAAAAATTTAGACCGCTTAGTTTAAATGAGCGAATAGAATTAGAAAAACAATTAAAACAATTAAAATTAACAGAATCTTTAGGAGAGTTTGATAGTGAAGCTGATAAAAGAGAAATAGCAAATGATATTGAAACTGTTGAAAGGAGATTATCCGCAATAAATATTGAAAAAAAAAGAAATAATAACAATGAAGAAAAAAGAAGATCAAGAATATATTTAGGTAGAGAAAAACTAATTTTGACTTTAAATGAATTAGCCAAAACTCAAAAACGTATAAAACTTCCAAAACTAGTTTTAACTACAAAAAAACGAAAAAACTTAATAAATTTAATAATTGAAAATCGATCAAAATTTATGCAAAAAGCAAGAGAAACTAATTATTATACGGTCAAAATGGAAGAATCTTTTGCAACATTAGCTAGATTAAAAAAAGCAAAAGTTTCTGTGGGATATAGACTAAAAATTGAAAATGATATGTTAAAAACTATATTACATAATTTTTGGTTTGGTGCACAACACATAGCAATAAATGCTAAAAATGTAGAATCACGAAATTATGGCCTAAATTTAATTATAGACATAGAATACAAACTAGGTTTTGAAATATAAAAAAAAAGAAATTAAATCAATGTTACGCCAGCCATTTCAACTTGACTAACTCCATTAATTTTTGCAAGTGCTTCTTCAAGCAAAGGCATTAAACCATCAGTTTTATCTGGAACAATATACCCAACTTTAATAACTTCAATTCCAAATCCTATTGGTTCTTTTTGAAGTCCTTTAAAAGTAATTTGATTAATATTTATACTTCTTAAAGATTCTTCTATTTGTGAAAGTAATTCCATATCTTCTGGAAAAATTTTAAAAACAACTAATGCATCACCCATTTTATTCACCTATGGCCCAACAAATCCACATTCTTTACAAATGTATGTTTTTGCTGCTTTTTCACAATCATCACATCGAATGATAGTTAATTTCCCGCAACTAGGGCATTTGAATTCTCTTTTATCGTTTGTTACAATTTTATTACATATAGTACATCTTTTCATACTCTCACCAATAGATTAATATCATATTCTTTTAATGAAATTGTTATTAGTAACCTTTATAAAATAACTTTTTTCAATAAAAAAGGTTAAAAATAAAGATGACTAAAAATATAATATGGGCCCGTGTGGCAATGGATAACCGGCGGGACTTCGGTAATAATTTGAAGATATCCCGAGATGGGGGTTCGATTCCCTCCAGGCCCGTAAAAAAACAAAATTATTTTCAAATAACAAATAGATAATTATTCAAAAGATTCTTTTCCAATTAAATAATTTATTAAAAATTTACCAAATTCTTTATTTTTAGAATATTCTTCAATAATTTCTTTTTCATTTAAAATTTTAGCTTTTTTAAATGCTTTAACTACGCCATCTTTTTCTTCAATCATTTTTTCTTTTAAAAATAATTTAAATAATTCAATGAGTGATGTGTATTTTCTTTCAATTTCAATAACAATTTTATCATTTTCTATTCTTGGTCCAGAAATAACTTTTTTATTTAATAAAAATCTCTTTATATTTTCTAAATCATCAAATTTTGGTCCAATTAATTTTTTTGCTGATTGAATAGTTAAAGATTCAAATTGAAATAAAAAATAAACTTCTTTTCCATCACCAAATATTTTAGAATTTTCAATCACAAAATCATTCTCTTTTACAAAATGTGAAATTTTTTTTAAAAATTTTCTAAATTGCCCCCACATTAAATCTTCAATTATTGATTTTGGAAAAAAAGCTTTTACACAGATTAACTCTTTTTTTGATAAAAATCCTCTAATTTTTGATACTGGCCACATATTTTGTTTTTTATTAAAAAAGAAATTAATTGTTGGATTAGCTAAAAATAATTTAGATGCGTAAATCATTTTATCATAATTTTCTTTTGATAACGCAGAAGCAACATTTCTATTTTCATCCACTGGATCAATTAAAATAAGAGGTTCTTTAAATATTGACAAATTTAATTTTGATTTTGTTTTAAATGGAATTATTGTTTCTTTTTCTTTCCAATTAGAAATTGCTTTAATTGTTTTTTCAAAATCACCATAATAATAAATTAGTAATTCTGCCCCATAACCCGGAAGTGAACAATTTTTTAGATCTGCCCCATAAGCATTTATTCCTTTTAAAAATTGTTTTAATAACCTAATTTCATTTTTTTGAGATAATGATAATTTTTCAGTTAAAAATTTATTGTGAAGGGAAGTTCGGTCAACTGCACTTTTTATTTTTTCACCAGAGTTCATTTTGTAAGAAGGTACAAGTTCAACATCAAACCCTTTAATTTTTCCTCTTAAATATGGATGTTGAGAATAAGCTTTTTCATATTTATTTTTTCCAAAAACTTTTGCAGCTACTCTTAATCCTTCACCTTCGAGTTCTTCTTCAGTGAATACTCGATCAAACATAATAAATAAATCTAAATCTCTATCATTCTTTAGATGAGTATTTCTTGCTGATGACCCACACCATTCAATATGTGAATGTTTTCCTTCAATAGATAAAACTTTTTTTTCTATTTCTAAAAATAATTTTTTTTCTTTTAATAAATCAGATTTTGTTGGAACAACTTTTTTTAAAACTGAAAAATAAATTTTTTTTCTTAAATTTATTAAAGTTTTAGCACTTTGTATTTTTTTAGTTAAATTTTGGACCATAATAAAATTATTATATAGAAAAAGATATATTTAATTATGAGTTTTGCTGAATTAAAAATAAAAAAACTAGAAACTACTAGAATTGGCACAATTTATGAAGGAATAACCCACAATTTTTATGAATTAAATAAAAATTTTTTAACTAATGAAGAATTTAAATTTGCTAAATTATTAAAAATAATTGTTGAAACTAATGGAGCAATTTCTGAATTATCTTTAATTGAAAAATTACCCGATGATTTTGCATTAAATTTTAGAGAAAATATTCTTTCAAGTATTGATATTAATGAATTAAATAAAGTTTTACCTGATAAAAAAAATAATGAATACTTAAAAAAAAGTTTAAATGAAATGTTTAAAAAAATAGATTTTATTAAAAATAAAGAATTATTTGTAGATTATTTTCTTGCAAGAACTATTGGACTAAAAAAACTTTATTTTTTTGAAATGGAAGATGATTTTGAAGAATTAATGGTCAATGGAGAAAATTCTATTTTTATTTATCATAAAAAATATGGAATGTGTAAAACAAATGTTTCACTTGATGAAAAATCACTTCACACTATACTTGGAAAAATTTCTAATTCAACTGGAAAAAGTTTTAGTTTAACTACTCCTTTAATGGATTCAAGACTTCCAAATGGATACAGAGTAAATGCTACATATGAATCAATTTCGCCAAAATTTCCAACTTTAACAATAAGAAAATTTGCTAGAATTCCTTTAACTATTCTTGATTTAATTGAAACTAATTGTTTAACTAGTGAAGCTGCTGCGTTTCTCTGGACAATGGTTGATGGAATTGGAATTTATCCACATAATATTATTGTTTGTGGAGGAACAGCAACTGGAAAAACAGTAATGCTTAATACACTTTCAAATTTTATAAGACTTAATGAAAGAATAGTTACAATTGAAGATACTCTTGAATTATCACTTTTTGAAAGAGATAATTGTATCGCACTTGAATCAAAACATACTACTGAGATGGAAGTTTCAATGAATGATTTAATTAAAAATTCACTTAGAATGAGACCAGATAGAATAATTGTTGGAGAAGTTAGAGGAAATGATGCATTAACACTTTTTACTGCAATGGATAATGGACACAGGGGCACACTTGGCACACTTCATGCAGATAATTCAAAAGAGGCAATTGTAAAATTACAAGAAAAACCTTTTGCTATTCCCCCAGCCTTAATTAGTTTAGTTGATATTATAATTATAATGAAGAAAAAACACAATAAAGACAAGACTATTAGATACTGTAGTGAAATAACTGAATTAAGTCAAATGGATGGAAAAGTACTCATGGCTAATTTATATGAATATGATCAAAATTTTGAAAAATTAAAACGAACTGACATTCCATCACATTCTATTGAAAAATTTAGTGAGCAAACATCACTAACAAAAAACGAAATAAAAAAAGAAATAGAAACAAGAAAAATGATACTTGACTGGATGATTTCAAGAAACATTAGAAAACCAGAAGATATACTTGAATTTATTCAAACTTATTATTATTCGCCAGAAAAAGTATTAAAAGTAATTTATGGTAATTAATGTTCTGAAAAAAATAATTTATTTAAGATTTTTTTTAAATTCTTTTTCAAGAGTTTTTAACATTTTTTGATTTGTTTTAAATTTTTCATTTCCTTTTTTAACTAAATATTTTAAATAATCTTCATTAATCTCAATTGAATTTTTTTCTTTTATTGGGGCATTGATGTTATGTGTTCCAAGTATTTCTACAATGTATTTTCCATCTTTTGCTACTTTTATGCCAGCTCTTTTAAAACCTGCTTTTTCACAGATTTCAAGAATTAAACGTGCATTATCCATTGTATTTGTTCCAAGATGCAAAATTAATGGTTCTTGTTTAAACCATAAAATATAGCCATCAAATGAAGAAAATCCTTCCAAAATTTCATTATATTCAACAGTTCTGTGCCATTTTCGATGAAATGCACTTTCTCTTTTTGATTCATCTTTATCAAGACCAACTAATGTAATTCTTCCAGCACAACAAGATGAAGTAAAAAATTCTTTTTGTTTTGTAATAAAATCACAAAATGAAATAAAATCTTTGTCTACTTTACCTATTCTTTTTGCTTCTAGATAAGTTTTGGTATGATGTTTTTTTGTCATACTAAACCTTGACTCGTCACTATCCATTTTGATAACCTTTTTATTCCTTTTCTATAAAAAAGTATTTGATTATAATGTTTAAAAACCATAGTATTTTACAAATAATTAGTTTAGTCTTTTTACTTGTAATGTGCTCAACTGTTTTTTCCATAAGAATTGTGGAACCAATATATCAAGATGTTACAGATAGCGTTAATGTTGGAAAAATGATGCCTGGAACTACAATGGAATTAATTTTTTCAAAAGCATATGGAAGAATAAATGATGTTAAAATTACAGGAAATTTAAATGAAACAGATGGATTTAATATTACTCAAATTAATGATCTTGAAAATTTTAAAATTTTAATTGACACTAAAAAAAATACTCCTGAAAAAGAATATGAAATAGAAATTGAATTTAATGGAACATACTATCAAAAAATAAAAGTGTACTTTACAGTTGAAAAGAATTTACTTGAAATAATTTTAAATAATCATTATGCTAAAAGTAATGTTAATGAAAAAACAAGTTTTGATTTATTGTTTGTTAATAAATCAAATGCGGCAATAATTATTGATTTAACAACTGATGCGCCAAAATATTTACTATCCAATAATTTTTCAAATAGAATTACTATTCCAAAATCTTCAAAAACGATATATTCATTAGAAGTTATACCAAAAGTTGAAGGAGAAAAAAAAATTAATTTAGAAATTTCTTATTTAGATGTAAAAAAAGATTTCACAACTACTTTAATTGGAACACCAACAATAATAAGTAAATTTACTTCACCATATTATGGATTTCCATTTTATTCAATTTCAGTTGCTTTAAATTATTATTTTAATGCTATACTTGTTGGATTTCTTGGGCATTAATTAAACTAATTTTAAATTTATTAATTAAAAAAATAAATAATTATAGTGAGTATAAATGAATAAAGATAATGAAATTAATTTTGCTAAAAGTATAATCAAAGAAATTAATTCAAACGAAATTAATACAGAACATGAATTAAGTTTAAGACAATTTTTTTATGCTAAAAAATATAACTTAACTGAAGTTCCAGCTAGACCATTTATTTTAGCACAAATAAAAAAACCAAATATTAAGGAAAAAAAGTTGTTATCAATTAAACCAACTAGAAGTTTGTCTGGTGTACAAACTATTGCTATAATGTTGCCACCATTTGATTGTCCTGGAAAGTGTACTTACTGTCCAAGTCAATTTAAAGATAAAACTGCACCTAAATCATATACTGGTTTTGAACCATCCACATTAAGAGCTCAAAGACTTAATTATGATTCTTTTGAAATTGTAAAAAATAGAATTAATCAACTTGATGCTACAGGAAATAATGCTAATAAAATAGAATTAATTTTTCAAGGAAGTTCATTTACTGCACTTGATTATGATAAACAAGAAGAAATTGTAAAAAAAAGTATTGATGCTTGTAATGAAAAAATAGCTAAAAATTTTGAATTATCTAAAAAAAATGCTGAATTATCAAAAAGAAGAGTCGTTGGAATTACATTTGAAACTAGACCAGATATTTGTAATGAAAAAGATATCGAAAGAATGCTTTATTTAGGTGGAACAAGAGTAGAACTTGGAGTACAAAATATTTCAGATTCAATTTACAAAAAAATTAATAGAGGCCACAAAGTTAAAGATGTAATTGATGCAACTAAAAAATTAAAAGATTCTTCATTTAAAGTTTTATATCATTTAATGCCTGGATTACCAGGAAGTAATTTTAAGAGTGATTTAA
This sequence comes from Candidatus Iainarchaeum sp., assembly GCA_028691435.1. Classification (GTDB taxonomy): domain Archaea; phylum Iainarchaeota; class Iainarchaeia; order Iainarchaeales; family JAAZKV01; genus JABIDZ01. The sequence continues at coordinate 65,145 of JAQUZG010000001.1, read as the reverse complement.
AAAATTTTAGAGCAGTTTTTAATAACCCTAATTTTTCACCAGACATGGTAAAATTTTATCCATGTCTTGTAATTAAAGGATCAAAACTATATACTCAATGGAAGAAAAAAGAATTTGAACCAATTAATGAAGATTATGCAATCAAGTTATTATCTAAAATAAAAAGCGAAATTCCACCATATGTTAGAATTATGAGAGTAAATAGAGACATACCAAGTAATGTAATAAGTGCAGGAATTAAAAAAACAAATTTAAGACAATTAATTGAAAAACAAATGATTAAAGATGGAACAAAATGTAATTGTATTAGATGTAGAGAAATTGGATTAAGTAAAAGAGAATTAAATGAAAATAAAAAAATAGCAAACCTTAAAGATACTAAACCAAAATTAAAAATATTAAAATATGATGCTAGTGATGGTGAAGAATATTTTATTTCATTTGAAAATAAAAAAAATTTATTTGGTTTTACCAGACTTAGAATACCATCAAACCCATTTTTAAAAGAAATTACTAATAGAACTGCATTAATTAGAGAATTACATGTTTATGGAAAAGGAATTAGTGTGGGTAGTGAAAAAGAAGAAGCAAGTGAACAGCATAAAGGTTATGGACAATTATTAATTAATGAAGCTGAAAAAATTGCTAAAGAAAAATATGACATGAAAAAAATGATAATAATTTCTGGAATTGGAGTGAGAGAATATTATAAGAAAAAATTTAATTATAAAGATGATAATTATTTTGTTTCTAAAGAATTAAAATAAATAAAAATATAAAATTAGATTAATTAATTTTAAAACAGAGTTATAAAAAGGCTATTTTAAAATTGTTTCTAAATAAGGTTTTTTTATGGAAAGAAAAAGAATTGCAGTAATTGATTATGAAAATTGTAATTTTGAAAAATGTGGAAATTACTTGTGTGCAAAATCTTGTCCAGTAAATCGAAATGGAAAAGAATGTATTACTTTTGAGAAAGGACAAAAACCAAACATTAGTGAAGAATTATGTATTGGGTGTGAAATTTGTCAAAATAGATGTCCTTTTGAGGCAATAAATATTGTTAATGTTGCATTAAAACTTGAAGACCCAGTTCATTCATTTGGTAAAAATTCATTTAGATTATTTGGTTTACCAACTCCTAAAAAAAATAGTACAATTGGGTTAGTTGGAAGAAATGGAATTGGAAAAACCACAATTATAAAGATTTTATCTGACCAAATAACCCCAAATTTTGATTTAGATAAAGGAACAAAAGAAAAAGTAATTGAATATTATAAAGGAAAAGAAGCTCAAAAATATTTTTTAGATTTGTATGATAATAAATTAAAAGTAGCAATCAAACCCCAACATATTGAAGGAATAAAAATTAATGGAACTGTTAGAGAAATATTAAAAAAAATTGATCAAAATAATAAATTAGATGAAATTGCAAAAGAACTTAATATTGAAAAAATACTTGATAGAGATGTTTCAAATTTATCAGGCGGCGAATTTCAAAAACTAGCCATTGCAGCAACTGGACTTAAAAAAGCAGATCTTTATTTTTTTGATGAACCAACATCATTTTTAGATATAAAAGAAAGACTTAGAGTTGCAAGATTTATTAGAAAAATTGCAGAAAATAAATCAGTAATTGTTGTTGAACATGATTTAATTTTACTTGATTATTTAAGTGATTTTGTTCACTTAATGTATGGAAAACCAAAAGTTTATGGTTTTGTTTCTCAAATTAAAACTACAAGAGAAGGAATAAATGATTATCTTGAAGGATTTTCAAGAGAAGAAAACTTTAGATTTAGAGATTATAAAATTGATTTTTATGCTGGAACAAAACTTGAAGACCAAGGCGAAGCAAAAATAATTATTTCTTGGCCAGATATAAAAAAGAAACTTGGAAATTTTGAATTTAGTGTTGGGGCACAAAAAATAAAAGAGAATGAAGTAATTGGAATTGTTGGACCAAATGGAATTGGAAAAACTAGTTTTATGAAAATACTTGCTGGTGAAATAAAACCAGATAATACTGAATTAGATCAAAGAGTAAAAATTTCATATAAGCCACAATATATTTCTTATGATGGAAATAAAACAGTTGGAGAATTATTTGGGGATGTAAAAATTAGTGATATTAAAAATCTTTTACTTAAACCTCTTGAAATTGAATCACTTATTGAAAAGGAAGCTAAGACCTTGTCAGGTGGAGAACTTCAAAGAGTATCAATTGCACTTTGTTTAAGTAAAAAAGCAGATGTTTATTTACTTGATGAACCAAGTGCATATCTTGATGTAGAACAAAGACTTGCTGTTGGAAAGTTAATTAGAAATCATATTTCGGCAAATGAGTGCTCCGCATTAATCATTGATCACGATTTAACATTTATTGATTATTTAAGTGATAAGATAATGGTGTTTAATGGAGAAAGTGGAATAAATGGTGAAGCAGAAGGGCCATACCATGTTCAAAAAGGAATGAATACATTACTTAAATATTTAGACATTACAGTTAGACGAGATAAAGATACAAAAAGACCAAGAATAAATAAATTTGATTCTGTGCTTGATAGAGAACAAAAAGAAAGTGGAAAATATTATGAATAATTTGCCAATCTTTTTGAGAAGAAAAACAAATTAACACTTATTTTAGGACAGTTTTTATTTATGGCTTTTAATCAACCATAATTATAACAAAAAAATCTATTTAATTAAATTTCTATTCATCAAATCAATATGAAAATTATTGAAATTAACAAAAAATTTGGCAAAATTACAGTTTACACTGAAAATTTAGATGATCTTTGGCACCTTGAAAAAATTATTGAAAAAGGCGACGTGATTAGTGGAAAAACAGATAGAAAAATTAAGCCAAGTAAAGAAGGAGAAAAAACAATAAGACAAACAATATTTGTAGAAATTAAAATTGAGGAAATTAATTTTCAAGAATTTAGTGAAAATTTAAAAGTTAGTGGAATAATAATTTCTGGACACCCTAAAGAATTTGTTGAAGAAAAAGCACACCAATCACTTGACATAAAAGTTGGTGAAAAAGTAGAAATTAAAAAAAATCAAATAAAAAACTGGCAAATAGAACGATTAAAAAAAGCTGAAAATGATAGTATGTCTTCAAAATTAGCTGTGATTTTACTTGATGATGAATTTTGCGAAATTGCTTTTATAAATCAATTTTCAATAAATAAAAAAGCTAAAATACTTTCAAAAAAATCAGGAAAACAATATGCTACTGAAAGTGACAATTATTTTGAAGAAATAAATCAAAAAATTGAACAACTTAAACCTGAAAAACTGTTAATTGCTGGCCCAGGGTTTACTAAAGAAAATTTAGCAGAATTTTTAATTAATAAGAATAAAAATAGAAAAATAATTGTTGAAACAACAAATTCTATTGGAGAAACTGGATTCACTGAATTAATTAGTACAGGAAAATTTTCAAAAATAGAAAAAGATTTAACTCTTTCAAAAGAAAGTGAATTAATTGAAGAATTTTTAACAAATTTAGCAAAAAATAAAGGAAGTTATGGGATTAAAATAATAAAAGAAGATTTAGAAAATGGGTTAATTTCAAAATTATTGATTAGTGAAAAATATTTTATGGAAAATAGAGAAAAATGCGAAGAAATAATGAATGATGGTGAAAAATTTAAAACAGAAACTCATATTATAACAACAAAAAATCCAAAAGAACAAATAATATTTAATTTTGGAGGAGTTGTTGGAATACTTAGATATAAAAAAGAAGAAATTATTTAGTTACAATGTTTAATTTGAAAATAGTTTCATTATTTTGCTTTATCTCTTTATCACATTCTAATTTTGATGAAGCATTTAATTCACAATTATTAACTTCTAAATTATTTGTAGTAAATCCATCTAAAGCATTTTTTTGTGAATTTGCTAGCGAAACTCTATTTTCAATCAATAAATAATTTAATGAATCTTTTTTTTCAATATAAGATGAATTTGATAAAAAAATTATTGCAATTAAGAAAATGCACATTGAAACAAAAATTAAAGCAAATCCTTTTTTATTCATTTAAATCCCTCTTGACAAATTGTTTTTGATTCAATGCCACAATTAGGCGGTAATGAATTATCACAAATATTTAAATCATAAGTATTACAAAATTTATCTTTACTATTATTAACTATTGAAGAAATATTATTTGAATAAATTTTCATCGCACGAGTATTTTCAAGTTTGATTAATAATATGTTTTCAATAGTAACATCAGTTTTTGGCAGATAAACAAAAATTACTAAAAATGCAGTGGCTAAAACAATTAACGCAAAAAGTGACTCTGCTGAAAAAATAAACCCTTTACTCATAATTTCACCAAACTATTTATCAATTACTCCAAGATATATTTGAGTATATTTTAAATTAGAATATGAATCAATTGAATTTAAAATTACCCCATCACACAAAACTACATTTAAATCAAGAATTATTTTAGATTTAGAAGATGATAAATCATAACCTGCTGTTCCAACAATAATATTTTGGTCTGACTTAGCATAAACAATTTTAAAATCATAATCACTAAGACCTAAATGTTTAGAAAGATCAGTAGATTGTATAGATGTAGTTAATTTTGAAGAATTTATTGAAAATGGTAATAACTTATCTCCAATATAACAACCATATTTTGGACTATTTACTAAAAGTATTAATGATGATTCAGTTCGTGAATAAAACAAATCTTTATTTATTTTTTCATTTTGAGAAAAAGAATTTAAATTTGCAATATAAAAAACAAGACCAATCATAAAAATAACAACAATCATTGAAATGATAAAATCAATTGAAAATATTTGTCCTTTTTTATTCATTGTTTCTCACTAATTTTTAACAGATTATTAACGGTTTCAATTTTAATTTTTGTTAAATCATTTCCAAAATATGATTTTTCAGAAATCCCTACTGGGGCACCATTAATTGTTAAATTAAGAGACGCTGTTAATTCATCATTTGAAATAGTAACAGTTGGCAAATATTTTTTGCCACCATAAGTTACCAAGTCAATTTTTTTTTCTAAATCAACCGCAAAAAATTCAGTTGAATCAAATGTTTTTGAAACAATAATAAAATCAGCTAAGTCAGATGAAATTAATTTTAACTGATTTCTAAGTGCTATTTCTTCTTGATTTTCTTTAAAATTTGAAGAAATAAAAAAAAATGATGATGATAAAACAATTACAAATAAACAAGTCATTATCAAATCAATTGAAATTTGACCAAAAGTATTACTAATACTAAAACTCATGATAAAATAATGACTTTATACTTTTTAATATTACTTTTTGATAAAAAAATTAATAAAATTAATAAATCAATTAATAATTAAAAAAATTATTTAATCGATTAATTCATAATTTAATTTTTTTGAGAAAGAATCATAAATTTCAAAATAATAATCAAATTCATTAAGTTGGTTTTTAAAAAGAGATAAAATTATATTCACTTTAAATCTTTTAAAAAATTTATTATCGGCTGTTGATGGATAAGGAATAGAATTTGGATGAGAATGAAATGAGCCAATAATTGAAGAATCAAACGGTTTATTGAATAAATTAATTGATGAAGAATTTTTTGAATTATATTGCATAAGTAAAACAAATTCATCAATTATTCCATTTGATTCTGAAAGTAAACACGAAAATTCAAAAGGATAATAATTTTGTGAAGCTAAGAAACAATCATTAAGTACAGATTTTTTTATTTTTATTATTTTATTCATATTTGATATATAAAATAAAAAGTTTATAGAACTTTTTAAAATATGTGCGTGACTTAAGTTAATCATATTTATTAACAACAACTAATCCATTCATATCGGGAACAAAAATATATTTATCATTAAAACTAAAATTGGGATAAAATATTTTTCCATCTTCATTTGTTTTAACAGTTAAATAATAGTCTTTTAAAATTGAAGAGTTCGAATCTTTAATATCTATTGAAATTTTTGCAAATGTATCAAATTTAAATTTAGTTAAAGGTTTTGAACTTTCTGACGGATAATTAAAAGACAATAAAAGAGTATTATTTTCATCATAAAAATAAACCTTATTAAAATCAATTGAAATTAATAAAATTAACTTATTTTTCATTAAAATTGATTTTTTCATACCCATATAATTTAAAGTGACTTTTAGTACATTCTTATCAAAGTTATTTATTAAAATTGGATATTCTTTCATATTAATGATTTTATATACTGCATAATTTCCTTTTTTAAAAGAAAAAGTATTTGGAAAAAAAGAAGTATATTGGCCATCAATCAGTATTGTTGCGCCTTTTAATCCAGTCATAAATCCATCTTTAGTAAATTCAACAACTGGTCCAGTTTTAGATTTTATTCCAATATAATTACAGTAAAACATTACTTGTTCAAGATATTGTTGAGTAGCTGGTTGAGCAATAATACCATTAGGATAATTTTCTTTTATCCATTGACAAGTTTCAATAAACCCTTTTTCTTGTCTTAACGAATCTTGACCATTAAAAAAAGAAAATATGTGTGATAATGGGGATGACCCGACTGAAAAAATAAAAAAACAAATTACAATAAATATAAAAATATTTGAAATTAGTTTTTGTTCATTTTTTCCAATAACAATCATTTGTGATGATTTTTTTTCACTAATATTTATTACAATTTTCTTACGTTTTAAATAATTTAATACTCGATTTAATAACACTAAAGGAATTAAAAATAAAATTAAATGAATTATTAAAGAAAATGATTGAGTTTGATAAAATCCCGGTTTTTGAAATTGAAATATTAAATAAACTAATAATGAAATTCCTGCAATAAAAAGAAAACTAAAAATAATATATTTTTTATTCCATTTGAATAAAGCAATTGATAAAATTATACTGATTATTGGGGCAAGATAAATAAATACTCTGTCAATATAATATAGAGTCAAGCAAAAAGGTAGAAAAATAAAAAAAACTATTTTTAAAAAATCATTTGATTTAAATTCAGCAATTAAATTTTTAATATTTAAAATTATTAAAATAATTGTTATGATTGTCATAAATCCATATAATAAAAACATTCCAGTCCACTCATTTGGTAAAAATAACCAATCAAGATATTTATTACCAAGACTAATATAATCTAAATTCATTAAAAATCTTAATAACCATGGCGACCCAATAAACAAAGCAGTAATAATAGTTAAAATAAACTTTTTTTCTTTTTCTATTAAGGCTAAAATAAAAAGTCCAAGAATAGCTAAAAATGGAGTATGCGCATGAGTAAAAAAAGCAATTCCAAGAATTATCCCACTTACCACATATCTTTTTCTAGATAAAAAATGAGCAACCAAAAAAAATAATAAAATTTCAGTAGTTTGACTAACAAACATTGATACATTCCACAAATCAAAAGCACTATTAAATATCAATAAAATACTTGCAGTAATTGCTATTTCTTTTTTGAAATTAGCATTTAAAATTAAATAAAAAATTAAAATAAAAAATAAAATATTTGTTATAGATAACAAATAAGTTACAACATATTCATCAAAAGTTGTTATTTTTGAAACAATTGAAATGACAATTGGAATTAATGGCGGATACAAATAAGGCCTACCTTCCGGATAATATTCAGTAAAATTCCATCCAGGAATACCCCCTGCATCAGAAATTTGTTTTGAGAAAACTAGATAATGATAACCATCCCATTGAGGAATAACACCTTTTGTATTAGATGCAACACACACAATTTCTAAACATAAAAAAGCAACTAATAAAATGAAAATTAGATTCCATATCCTGTCTTTCATAAATTAAAAATAAACAATTAATATTTAATACTTACTTTTTTCATAATTTATTATGGATAATACAAATAAAGTTGTTTTAATTCCTTGTTTAAATGAAGAAACCGGAATAAAAAAAGTTATTGATGGATTTAAAAAAGAAAAAATTAATCAGATAATAGTTTTTAATGGACCTTCAAAAGACAACACTAAAAAAAATGCAAAATTGCTTGGAGCAAAAGTAATTGATGTTAGAAAAGGTAAAGGAAATGGTTTTAGAGATGGACTAAAAAAAATAAAAATTGAAGATAAAAAAATATACATCATGATCGATGGAGATGGGACTTATTTACCAAAAGAAATCAATAAACTGATTGATAAAAATTACGATATTATTATGGGAAAACGCCCAATCATAAGTAAAAATTCACGAAATAAAAAAGAATTAATAAAAAATATGACCCACATTATAGGAAATTTAATAATTAGTTTTATAGGATCAATTCTTTATTTAAATCCAACAAGAGATATTTGTACAGGATATTGGATATTTAAAGGCAGCGCTTTAAAGAAATTACAAAATAATTTAACTGCTAAAAATTTTGAATTAGAAGCAGATTTATTTAGCACTGCAAATAAATTAAAATTAAAAATTAAAAAATTTCCAATAAATTATGAAAAAAGACTTGGGGAAAGTAAACTTAATTTCAAAGACGCATTTATAATAATAAATAAATTAATTAGAAACAGGTTATAATATGTTAAATCAAAATAAAATTAAACAATTTTTTAAATATTGTTTATTTGGTGGAATTGTAGCAATTTTTGAAATAATTATTTTTAGTGTTTTATTAAATTTTGGTTTAAATTATTTTTTTGCAACACCTTTATCATTTATTTTTGCAGCAATATTCAATTTTATATTACAAAGAAAATTTACATTTAAAAATAAATATTTAAAAAAACACGAACAATTTACGGTTTTTATAATCATTTCTATTGGCGGGTTAATAATTAATTGGTTCATAACTGTAAGTTGTATAAATCTTTTTTTAATTAACCCAATAATTGCAAAAATAACTGCTATTCTTTGTGCACTAGGTTATAATTATACATTAAATAAAAAAATTACTTTTGGAAAAATGAAATAATTAAATAAAAAGAAAAATATAATAAAATAAAACTGGAATTATTAATGAAGCCATTAAACAAGATCTATTTATATTTTTTGATAAAGTAAATAAACCAAGAATTGTAGAAAAAAATAGAGTAATTAAACCAATAAACCCGTTAAATAAAAAAACTAAAATAACCATAAATAAAATAATCAATTTAGATAATTTGTAAATATTAATTTTTTTTAAATTAGTTAGAAATATTTTTGCAATTAGTATTGTTAAAAGTGCTGCCACAAAACCACTAAACAATAAAACTATTAAACCAAAAAAAAGATAATTTTCTGTAAAAATCAGTTTGTCCATTAAAACTAAAATTGCCCCATTTCTAGCTTTTTCTAAATAATAAAACACAAAAAAAGAAAAGAAAAAATTTGCAGTGTTTATTGCACCAAGAATAACTAAATATTCTTCAGTTTTAAAAGCATTAGAAAAAATTCTAATTATTGATGCTGCAATATTACTCCCGATTGCTGGAAAAATTGCAACTATTAATCCACCAACTACTCCAATTAAACTAAATTTAATATAAGTGAAATTAAAATCACAAAAATAACTTTGAGGATAAAATTTGTTTTTTTCATTTAATGAATATATTATAGACGCTAAACCAAAATAACCACAAATTAATGGAAAAATTTGGTCTGGAAAAATTAATCCTTGATAACCAGCAAATAAAACAACAAAAAAATTTAGTAAAGTATTTTTTTTAAAAATTAAAATAACTAAAGTAAAAATTAAAAGTAATGGAATAATCAGTGGAAACGAATACTTATAAGTCTGAATAAATAAGATAAAAAAAGGTAAAATTAAACAAGAAATAATTAATGCAAAAACACCCCCAAAAACAGTTAAAATAATTGCTTTATACCCTTGACCAGCTATAAATAATCTATGTCCGGGCAAGAGAGATTCATAAGTTTCATTAGCAGGAATTCCAAGAAAAATAGATGGAATAAAATCTAAAAATGTTTGAGTGATACCAAGAGATAATATGAAAAACAATAAAAAATCAAAATCAACAGGCAAATTTTGAAAAATTAATGCAAAATTATTTATATGTAAACCAGGGATTAAACCAGCAATCGCCCCAAATATAATTCCAAGTAAAACACCAATCATCATATCGCCAAATAAAAAATATAAACTATTAATTGTCTAAAACTATTTTGTAAGCAAATAATTCCATTTCATCAGCATATTTTTCAGATTTAGCAAAAACCTTTACAAAATCATTTTTCTTTAAAATAAAAGTTGATGGATAAAAAACTTTTGATTTATTACCATCATTTAAAATGAAAATTGTCACAGGTGTGGACTTTATTACATAATCTACTCTACCAAAAACTAACCCTTTTGAATTTTCGTTAAGTAAAAGAGTAGAAATTGATAATTTTTTAAATTCAGTTTCATAAAAAAATAAAAAAAATAAATTAATTAATAAAAAAACTAAACAAATTTTTGCTAAGAGTTTATCATCCATAAAAAAATTTGTATAAAAATTGAGTTTATAAATAATTAGAAAAAATAGACATTAAACGAAATTAAATTAATTAAAATTAAATTCAACAGAGGAATAATTTGTTTTAGAGATAATTTTTGATTTTATTTTATCTAAATCACTAGGATTAAAATTTGACCCCATTGATTTTGGAACCGTAACCACTTCAATTTTTAATCCACTATTAGATAAATCAACAGCAGTTATAGATTGAATAACAAAAGATTCATTATTAATTGATGCTAGTTTAACTAAATCGTCTCTTGCAATAAATGTTGAAGTTAACTGATCATTATTACTTAAATACCCAACAGCTACAAAAGTAGTAATCACTAGAACAACAATAATTATTAATAAAACTTCAATTGAAGTTTGCCCTTTTTTATTTTTTAATATCATAAAAATCAATTAATTTGAATAGTTTTTAATCCAGTTTTTGAAATCATAAACTGAGAATAACCTGATTTAACATTTTCTGCTAATCCTGAACAATCTAAAATTAAATCTGAATACACATTAGCAACATAATTTTTATCACAAACATTATTTGGACAAAGAACTAATTTTGAATTAGGGTTTATTGTTTTTGACCCATTAAAAGAAACATCTTGATTGATTTTTGATGAAAATCCAATAATATCACTAACTGATTGATTACCAACAATAAAACAGATAAAATTTGTATCATTTGGAATAGCAAGATTGATTTTTTCTGCAGACCCAGTTGAAAGTAAAGAAACTCTATTAATTGAATTAACTAATTTTAACATTTCATTATCCATTGTACTAATTTGAGAAATGTCAGTTACTGCTGAACGAGCTTTAACTGAATTTGGAAATGTAACTGAATAAATAAAAAGTAAAACTACAAACATTATAAGAATAAATTCAAGAGAAGCTTGCCCTTTTTTATTCAAATTAACCCAACTAATACCCATACATAATCCCCTATAAACAAACAAAATATATACCCGAATAACATGGTTGGTACAAAAGGCATAGAATCTTTTATATAAAAATCTTTCGAAATTAAATTTTGTTTATAAAGTTTTTTTAATTCTTTAATTTCATTTAAATCTAATCCACAAGCACGTCTTGAAGAAACGATAACATTTTTTGATTTGAATAATTCATTTATTTTTCCAATTTTTGCTAACTTAAAAATATTTGAAAAAGACAAATCTTCTTCAACAACTTTTTTGTTTTTTAGTAACAATGTTTTTGCAGGAATCATCCCTTCTTTAAGTTCTAAAATATTTACTTTTTCAACCATTAATTGACTTAATGAAAAAAGAAGTCTAATTAATGTAAAAACAAAACAAAAAATAAAAATTGTTTGCAAAAGTAAATTAACAAATAAAAACGTATTCACAATTAAAGCCAAAACAATGAATAAAACTAAAACATATTTTAATTTTTTAAAAAAATTCATTAGAACATAAACAAATAGTGAAATTAAAAAGATCAAAATAGAATTTAATCCAAAAGAAACTAATAATATTGATAATGAAGAAAACACTGCTGCTCCAAAAATAGATTGTTTTAATTCAAATTTTAATTTAGAAAAAATTATTTTTCTTTGAATTTTATTTTTCTTTAATTTATACACAGCCATTAGTAAACCATATGGAAGAAAAGAAAATAATGAATAAATAAACAAAGTTAAAACAAAAAATGGAAATAATGAAATTTGCGAGTTAAAAAATAATAAATTTGGAGTTAAAAAATTTAGTGAACCTAAAGCCATAAATAGTTTAACATCCCCCCCAGCAAATACGCCAACTTTCCATAAAATCCAACCAAAAACAAACCCAAGAACTAAACCAAAAATTGAATTAAAAAATAAATTAAAATTAATTGAACTAGTAGTAATTGATAAATAAATTGAAAAAGATAAAGAAATAAATAATCCTAATCCAACTAAACCAAAATTTAACAGATTTGGCACAATTCTACTTTTTAAATCAGTATATGTCGCAACAATTAGTCCAACTAAAGAAACTAAAATATTAATTAAATAAAATGATTCAATCATAAAAAAATAAAGCAAATTTAAGTTTAAATAATTAACTTAATTTACTAAAATATTTTCAATTACTGTTGAACGAATATTTGAAATTTCTTTTATTGCTTGATCTGAAACATCTTGCATTGTTTGAACAATTAATGCAGCAGTAATTGCTAATAAAATAGAAAAAACTGACATTAAAAGATATTCAATTGAAACTTGAGCTTTTTCTTCATTTAGTAGAGACATATTTTCACCTTAATTACAAGTTACATTTGATTTAACTGTTTGAGATAATGTTGAAATTGGAGAACTACCACTACAACAATTTGCACCAGTTAAATTTGATCTAATACATTTACAATCTTGACTTAGATCATCTGCTTTTAACACAGTACATTCATATTTCATCGTTGCAATATCACCTTGGTCTGTTGATGTACCAAGCATATTTACAACAAACATAATAACAATAGCAGCAACCAAAACAGCAAGTCCAATAATTAATAAATATTCTAACGAAGTTTGAGCATTATTCATAATATCACACAAAAATAATATAAAAAGAAGTATATAAATTAATTGTTAATTTCATTGACAGTACGCATCAGTACATAAATCAATTTCAACAGGATATGTGTTTAACTCATCACTATCAGCTGGCTTAACAGTAGTTATTACAGGACTACTTTTTGTTACATCCACATAATATCGGACCCCATCAATAGTAGCTACTGCATAATCATACCCCAAACTTTTAACTATTTGAGATTTTCCTAAAAAAGAATTTTTTTGATAGTCTGATAAATTAGATTCACTTGTATTTTGACCTTGTGAAACAGCCTGTATAAGCGTAAATATTACAACTGCAGCAACCAAAATCGCAACACCAATAATTAACAAGTATTCAAGTGAACCTTGCCCCATCTTATTAAAATTCATAAAATCACTGTAATCTCCAATAGATTAAATCATTAAAGTTAATAAATATTACTAATCAATTAAAAATAAAAAAAGTTAAAAAATAGCATTTAAGCTATTTTTCCAATATATTTATATGTTCCAGTACAATTAGTCTTTCCAACTGTCACAATATTACTAGGAGTAGTAGAACAATTAATTGTATAATTTGTATCGATTAATGTTGCACACAAAGTTACATTAGGATTTGTTTCAAGTTGACATTTTCCAGTTAATATTCCTTTTTGAGCATCAGTTAAATTTGAAATAGTTGTATCTTGTCCACCACCAATTGCTTGAACAACAACATATATTACAATAGCTGCAACCAAAATCGCAACACCAATAATTAACAAGTATTCAAGTGAACCTTGTGCCTTTTTTTCATTAAAATTCATTTTTTACACCTCACAAAGTAATTCAAATTTAATTGAATTAATTTAAAATAATAACAACATTTGGGTATTTAAATGTTGTTTATTGCTTTAGTTGATGAAGAAATTGTGCCTTTTATAAAAAGTGCAACTACTGAAACAGCCAGTATTGCAGCAACAATAAGCAACATTGCTTCAATTGATATTTGTGCTTTTTCTTCATTTAATAAACAATTCATATTTTTCACCTTATTTTATTACAAACATAAATCTTGCTACAAATAATACACCATAGTAGAATATAAATGATACTAAAATTAAAGCTGGAACATAAAGAATACTTTTATTGAATTTTCCATACCTTATTATAGCCATTAGTAATCCAGTAGCTATTACTTGAATTATTAAATATGCTTGCGAAACTAAATACATAAAATTTTGCATTGCTATAACTTCGGCTTGTGATACATCACTCATTGATAATGCTACTTTTGAAAATAATTCCATTACCCCAGTTATTTCACCAAAAATTGCAGGAGAAATTACTGCACCAGCAACAAGCATGAATGCAAATTGCATTGTAGTATTTGCTCTTCTTGAATTTTCAATTTTTCTTAAATCTCTAATATCTTCTGAAATTTCTTCAAGTATATCAGCTAATGATCCACCAGCTTTTATTGCTTCAAGAACGATAACCATTGTTCTTCTAATTAATTTTGAGTCAATTCTTTCAGACAAAATTGAAAGAGAATTTTCTAAATTTTCCCCATCTTCAAGCATTCTAAGTGAATTATTAAATTCTTCTGAAAGTCTACCATAATCTGAATTTGCTACTTCTCTTAATGAACTTTCATAAGTATCTCCAGCCCTTAAAACATCAGCCATTTGTTTTAAAGCCATTGAAAAATTTTCTTCACAAGAATTAATTATATTCATTGCTTTAAAATAAGGCAATCCAATAATAAAGAAAAATAAAGAAATGGATAGTGCGAATGGAAGTAAAGTAAACTCATTTAATAAATAATCTAAAACAAAATATGAAACAACTCCAATAATTAATGAAGAAAAAATTGCAAGTAAAATCCATATTTTTGCATTGATTTTCATTTTTGAAAATTCCATCCAATATTCGTATTTTTCAAATAATGTTTTTTTTATCATAATATCATCTACCATACCCTTGGTTGTTTAACATTAATAAAATAAATCATTACCCCAAACATTAAAGGCATAACAACTAAAAATAAAATTAATAATATTGGAGGAGTTAATGGAATTGAATTTAGTAGTCCACCACCAACTTTTGACAATGATGAATTTCTTATTGATCCAAGAACCATCATACCAACAGGCATAACTATCCCAATGAAAATAAAAATTACTGAAAAAGTATTCATGTTTTGAGCAAAAACAATAATTTTTGTTTTTATTTCTTCACTAACATCTTCAGCTATATCATTCATTGCTTTTGAAAGATTTCCACCAATTCTTATTGATCTTAATATATGATTAATTGCATTTTTAAGTGGTTTACTTTGAACACGAAGTGCCATATGTGAGAGAGCAACTTTTGTATCAACCCCATCTTCAACTTCAGAAATTGTTCGTGAAAATTCTTCACTTAATACACCATAATCGTTTGCTGCAATTGATTGAATTGCTTTATATAGTCCAACTCCTGCTTTAAGTTCTGTGGCCATATGCCTTAATGCAAAAAGTAATTCAAGAGTACATTGTTCTCCTCTTGCTTTTGCTTTTGATTTTGGTTGAAGTAAAATAATATATGATCCTAAAAACCAACCAAAGAAAAATAAGACTAAAGATAATAAAATAGCAAGAGAAAAATTTTTTATTAATAAAAAAATTAAAATTAATGAAAGAAATAAAAAGAATAAACCAAAAATAAATCCACCGGCAGTTGCCAAAGCTAAATATTGGTTTGTTGAATAAAACATGTTAGCCGAATATAATTGATAACCTAATTCTTGAGAAATAGATAAATTAGAAAAAAAAGATTTTACAGGTTTTAAAATAGATTTTAGAGTAACATAAATACTTGCTGTGCTTTTTGCTGTTGAATTTGGTAATAATTCAACATCAGATTTATTTTCAATTTCAATTTTTGAAATTTCATTGTCTGAAATTAAATTTCTAAGTTCTTTTAATGAAGAATTTACTTCTTCAACATACACTCCATCATCTTTATATTTTTTTTTCATTGTTTCTACAATTTTATTTACTTCTTGTTCATCTACTGTTTGAGAAATAATTGGTTTTGAATAATCAGCATTTTCTTTTTTTCTACCCATATTAATTTTCACCAAATTTTCTTTTACTCAAAAAATTTGTCATTTCTTTTTTAACTTCAATTAATCCTCTAATATTTCTTTCAGCTAAATTATCTAAAAACATTTTTCGAATTTCTATTTCTGCTTGTAATTGATTATTTGTTAAACCTGTGAAATCTTGTAATATTTTTAAGAATTTACTATTTATAAGTGTTTTCTCAAGTCGATCTTTTACTGGATCTCTTAAAAAAATTGTTTCTGTTTTTGCATGTCCTTCAAGTGCCCCTTTTACTTCAGCAATTTCACTTATTCTTCTAATTGTTCCTTTCTGCCTATCATGATATCTGTGTTGACAAATTACAAAATCAAGTCCACTAAGCATTAATTGAGGCACATTCATTGGAGGATTGGTTACACGAATTAGTGTTTCTTCTGGACTATTTGCGTGAACTGTACCTAAACTTCCATCGTGTCCTGTATTAATTGCAGTGAATAAAGTAAATGCTTCTTCATGTCTTATTTCACCAACAACTATTCTATCAGGTCTCATTCTTAAAGAATTTTTTGTTAATATGTCCATTTTTAATTCTCCTGTTCCTTCTAATCCAGGAGGTCTTGCTTCAAGCCTAATCCAATGTTTAAGTGGTAAATTTAATTCAGCAGTATCTTCAATTGTAATTACTCTTTCTCTATCTGGCACAAATGAAGTTAAAACATTAAGCAAAGTTGTTTTTCCTGATCCTGTCCCACCACTAATTAAAATATTTGCTGGTTTTACCCCCAACCCATCAACACAAATCCAAAGAAATGCTGCTGCATCACTTGAAAGTGTTCCCATTTTAATTAAATCAATTATTGAATAGGGGTCTTCTCTAAATTTTCTAATTGTTAAAGTTCCACCACTTATTGATGCTGGAGGAATTGTTGCATTAACTCTACTTCCATCAAGTAAACGAGCATCTAAAAGAGGAGATGAAACATCCACTCTTCTTCCAATTTCACGAGCAATTTTATTTATCAAATCTTCAATTTCAGTTTCAGAATAAAATTCAATGTTTGTTTTCATCATTTCATATTTTCTATGAAAAACAAAAACTGGTTTTTTTGGACCAACAATCATAATTTCTTCAAGTTGATCATCTCTTATTAAATCATCAATTAATCCATAACCTGCCATTTCTCTAACAATTGCTTCTGCATAAAAGTCAACTCTTGATGGGGGTATTTTTAATGAAGGATTACTTTTTATTATTTCTAAAACTTTTTGTTTATAAACCATTCTTCGTTCTTCAACATTTCTTATCTTGTATGGAATAATACTCATTAATCTTGTTGTTGCTTCTTTTAAGGTATTAATTATTTTTCGTTCAGCTTGAGATGGTCGAATTGTTGGAACAAAATAATATTTTAATGGATCACCAAAAACTTCATAAATATGAACTTTTCCATAATTAGTTAATTCAACTTTTTTTACTTGATCAATTTCTTTTTCTATTGTTGATTTTGTTTGAGAAAAATCTTCTTCAGCATCAATATCATTTACTGGTAAATCAATTTTATTAGATTGATTAAATAAACTAGAATTATTTGAATTGTTTGATTGAGATGAATTAATATTTTGAGTAACCACTGAATCAACATTAGATAATTTATTTTCTTCAACAATTGGAGACTTATCAAATTTTTGCATAAAATTTTGAAAATCATCTTTTGTAACAGTTTTTGCAACAAATTCTTCTTCATTAGATAAATCCTTATCTGTAGAAGACTTAGCTTTTTTCATCATTTCTGATAAGTAGTCATCCATGACATAAATAAGACTAATTCATCTATTTAAAAGTTGCTAAGAAAGAAAAACAAAAAAGTTAAGGTTTAAAAAAACACTGTTTTTAAAGATTTATATAAAACAGACAATTAAATTGTTTTAATTTAATTTGGGCCAGTGGTCTAGCGGTTATGACATCACCCTTACAAGGTGAGAGTCGACGGTTCGAATCCGTCTTGGCCCACTAATAATTCTAATTTTAAAGAAAAGAAATATATAAAAGGAGATAAACAATTCTTCTTTTATGAATAATAAAATAAGTTTAAAATTAATTTCAATTTTTTTCTTGTTTAGTTTAATAACAATTGTTTTTTCAGAAAGTATTTATCCAACAACTGTTTCAAGCATTGAGGCCACTGTAACTTTAACAGGAAATGGAAAAATAACTAATTTAAAAAGTGGACAAGAAGTAATTCTTGAATTAATTACTTTCCCAGAATCATCTTTTCAAGAAATAAATGTAATAAAAGAAGAATTGTATATTAATGGAAAAACTATTTTACCAGAATATATTTTGGATGAATTTGGAAATAAATATGTTAATTTTAAAATATATGAAAATGGTCAATTTGATTATGTTTTGAAAGCTAATGTTAAAACACAAGCTAGAATAAAAGAAATGAGCGAATCATTAACAAGTGTTGATGAAAAAAATAAAATTTTTATTAATTCAACACAAAAAATTGAAAGTGATTCAATAGAAATATATAATGTTTCAAAAAACAAATTTAGTAAAAATAATTATTTTGATATATTAACACAAACTGTTTTTTGGGTAAATAATTATGTTACTTATGCAAGTGGAGATGATTTTGATGAATATTATTTGGCACAAAAATCTGCAAAAGAAACATTACTTTCAAGAAAAGGAGTATGTGATGAATTTGCTAATCTTGCAGCAGGATTATTAAGAGTACAAAAAATTCCAACAAAAATTGCAGTTGGGATAACTTATGATGGATTAAATTGGGGAAACCACGCTTGGATTGAAACATACAACAATAATGAATGGTTCCCAAGTGATCCAACTTTTGGAGAAGTTGGATTTGTTGATGGAACACATATTAAAATTGGAAGTTTTGATGATATTTCAAAATCTTTAGCAACTGCTAGATGCCCATCAAATGCAAGTGTTGTTTTTAACACACAACAAAAATTACCAGATGTTGAAATAACAAAAATAAATTATTTTAATGAATTAAAATTAGAAAGTAATTATAATGAGTTAAAATCAAAAGAATGGAATGTATTAAAAGTAAAGGTTACAAATATAACTGACCAAGTAATTATTGCACCCATAAAAGTTTCAAAAAAATATTCAGGAATTATATTAAAAGATGATTCACAACAATTGATTTTAAAACCAAAAGAAACTAAAGAAATAAGTTTTGAAATTTATCCAAATATTGAACTTAATAAAAATAATTTTGGAGAAATAAATATCACTATTAACACTTTATCAACACCTTTTGAAAAAAACACAAAAATTTATTTAGGAGAAAATAAAGAAAATGGAAAGATAATAATTACTGACATTACCCCAATTATAACTATGGGAAATTTAATTGTTGATTTTAGTGTTACTAATTATAGAAAAACAAATTTAGATATTAATATTGAAATTAATTCAAAAAAATTTACTGAAACGATAAATAGTTTTACTGGAAAAAAAATTAGGAAAGAAGTTCTTTTAGATACAAATGAATATCAAATTACAATCAATAGTATTGATCAAAAAATAGTCCAAAATATTTCGCTTAACCTTAATAAAATTGAAACAATACAACAAGATTTTAATAATACTCAAGCAAATGATATAAATGATTCAATTACACAAGATATTGAAATTAAAAAAGACAATTTAATTGAATCTATTTTTAAAAATCCATTAATTTTTATGGTGATATTTATCCCACTAGTAATTTTTGGTTTAATATTATTTTATCTGACAAGAACAAAAAAGTATGTTTAAAAATCTTTCAAAAGAGAGATTAATTGTTGCGACCGTAGTCTATTGGTTATGATTCAACCTTGCCAAGGTTGAGGGCTGGGTTCGATTCCCGGCGGTCGCAATTAATAAAAAATTTTAAAAATAGACTAATTATAATATTTTTTTTACTTCATCATAAATTAATTCATGAATTTCTTGAATAGATAAAAGAGAATTATCTTTTACACACATTATTTCCTTCCAACCTAGTTTTTCAATATTTTTTTTATAAACATTTCTAACTTCTTTTTGTAAATTAAAATCTTTTTCATGTTGGTCTCGATCATAACCATGTTTATAATTTTCAACACGATTAGGATTAGACATTAATTTTTCAGCATATTCTTGTGTAACATTAAGAACAATTGTTAAATCTGGTTGAGGTAACCTACTTGATACATTAATAATCCAATCCCAAATTTTTTCTTTTTCTTTTAATTCTTGGGCAACTTGATAAGTTAAAGTTGAAGAAAAATATCTTGATAAAATAATTGTATTCCCTTTTTCAATTAATTCTTCTAAATCTTTTTTTGATTCATAAAAATCAGTCATATAAAGCATTGCAATAAATTCAGAAGGTAGATTTTCTTTTAATCCAAAATCACCTCTTAAATAAGCATCAACATTTTTACCAAAAGAAACACCATGTTTTGGAAAATGAAGATTAACAATATTTTTGTTTTCTTTTTCTAAACGATTTACTAATAATTCTAATTGAGTAGTTTTTCCAGTGCCATCAGCGCCTTCAAGCACAATTAATTTTCCTTTCATAAATTAAATATACACTTGATATTAATAAAACCAAACCAAAAATATACATAACAATAGTTTAATTTAAAAAGAAAACTAATTAGAAAATAAATAGTTATAATCCAAGATTATAATGCGTTCGTGATGTAATGGTAGCATAAAAGCCTTCCAAGCTTTTTGTCAGGGTTCAAATCCCTGCGGGCGCATAATTAAATTCAAACTTATTGATATTATTAAAAACTAATTCTAATTTAAAAATATTAAATGGCTAAAGAAAAAAAACTAAATTATAAACAAAAAATTGCACTTGAAAGAATTTATCGCTTGTTTGAAATTGCAAATGAATCAAAAGATGAAAAATATCAAGTAAAGTATGTTAAATTAGCAAAAGAAATTGGAAAAAAAGTAAATGTTAGTGTCCCAAAAGAATTAAAGAAAAAGTTTTGTAAAAATTGTTTTAGTTTAGATGTTAAAGGAACAAAAGAAGAGAATTTTTTAATTGTTAGATGCAATAAATGTAATTTTGTTAAAAAGTTTAGATTTGACGAACAAAAGTAATAATTATAAATCTATTTAATAAGAAAATACTTGACTGTAATTAGTCAAAAGGCTAATAGCTTCTCAATTTTTTGAGTTAAGCAAATAGCACTGAAAAGTGAGGATGATAATATGGGAATATATGACGTTCCTTCAAAATATTTAATTGAAGAGACAAGTAAAATATTGGGCCAAGAACTTGAACAACCTAGTTTTGCAACATATGTAAAAACTGGTGTGCATAAAGAAAGAGCTCCACAAAGAGACGATTGGTTCTTTGTTAGAATGGCAAGTATAATGTACAGAGCTTATAAATGGCAAGTTATTGGAACAGAAAGACTTAGAAGTTATTATGGTGGAAGAAAAAATCGAGGACTTAAAACAGAACACCATTATAAAGCAAGTGGAAAAGTAATTAGAAGTGCTGTTCAAACACTTGAAAAAGCAGGATATTTAGAAGTTGCAAAACCCAAAGGAAGAAAAATTAGTGTTAAAGGTTTTAAATTACTAAATGAAATGTCAAAAGTTGTTGCAAAAAATATGCAAGAAGACAAATATAAAAAAGTAATAAAAGAAAAGAAAGTTACTAAGAAAAAAGTTGAAACAGAATTTGCACCAAAAAGACAAGACAATAAAAATATGAGTAAATCACAAGATAAAAAAATGAAAGGTGATCGAAAATGAGTAGAAACAAAGATCAAGATGTAAAAGATTTTCTAATAAGTGAAAGAAAAAAAATCGGGTCTGGATTAACTACTGCACCAACTTGGCTAATGCAAAAAGCTGGAGAAAGACTTTGGAATAACAGACAAAAAAGAACATGGAAAAACATTGATATGACTGCAAGACACAGAAAAAATAAAAGAGGTCAAGCAAAAACAGTCATTAAAAGTGGAGACCATAAAAAAAGTAAAAAAGGTGATCAATGATGGCAAAGAAATTTAAAGAAAAAACAATCACTGTAAATTTAAGAGAGGTTTTTAATAAACCAGAAACAAAAAGAGCAAGATGTGCTAAAAACTTGTTAAAAAGTAAAGTAGAAAAAGAAACAAGAGTAAAAAACATCTTAATCACAAACGCAGTAAATAATGCACTTTGGGCAAAAGGATTATTTAAATCAATTAGAAAAATAATTGTTAAAGTAGTTCTTGAAAAAGAAGACACAGTAAGAGTTTATTTACCTGACGAAAAAATAATTGAAAAAAAAGAAACAAAAAAAGAAAATTTAGCAAAAACTGAAAAAAAACCAGTTGAAGCAAAAGCAACTGAAGTAAAAAAAGAAACTGAAAAGAAAGAATAAATTTCTTTCTTTAATCTTTTTTTTTAAAATAAATAATTGTTTTATACATTTGATTTTTTAGTTGATGAAAGTAAACAATTAAGTTATTAAATTTGATTAATTATCTAATATTTATGGAAATGAATAAATTAAGAATAATGGGTTCAGATTATGTTGGACTATTTACAGTATGTAATGATACATTAGCGTTTGTTCCAAAAGGACTGGATAAAAAAGAAAAAGATTTAATTGAAAAAACACTTGATGTAAAAGTAGTTGAAACAAAAATTTATGAAAGTAGTTTACTTGCAGTTTTTTCAAAAATGAATAATAAGGAAATAATTTTACCAAGTTATGCAAATTCGACAGAAATAGAAAATATAGAAAAAGAAATAAAAGTAAAAATTATTGATACTGATCATGCACTTGGAAATTTGATTGAATTAAATGACACAAGTATTATTTTATCACAAACATTAAATTTTGAAGAAGTAAAAGAGTTTAGTAAACTAAAATTAAATTTATTACAAACAAATATTGCAAAAAATGATACTGTTGGATCATCATTATTGTTAACAAATAAATCTTTTTTGATAAATCCTAATGCAAGTGATGAAGAAATTAAACTTATTCAAGATTTGACTAAATTTAAAGGTGGAGCATCTACATCAAACACTGGGGATATATTAGTAAGAAATTCTATTTTAGCAAATAAAAATGGAATTATTGTTGGAGATAGAACCACAGGTCACGAAATGAACAGAATTGAAGAAGCACTTGAATATAATAGTTTAAAGTGATAATATGACAACACATAGAGAAATGATAAAAAAATTTGGTTTTTGGCATCAATCATTAATTCTTATTGAAGAAATGTCAGAATTAACTAAAGAGTTAATCAAATCTAAAAGAAGAAATGAAATTGAACAAAGAATAGCATCCGAAGAACTAATTGAAGAATTGGTTGATGTTGAAATTGTGCTTGAACAATTAAAAGAAACAATTATTGAGAGAGAAGATAGAAAAAAAATATATTTAAAATATAGAGAAATGAAACTTAACCGAATAAAAAAACTATTGGAGGAATAAATATGGAAACTGGAATAAATCAACAACAATTAATTCAAATGATAAATAATGAGGAAGATTTATTTAATAAATTATTAAAAGAAGCTGAAAAAATTAACTCAATAATTATTGATTTAGAACAAACAAAAAAAGCAATTATTGAAATTGAAAAAAATCCGAAAAAAATGATGATAAGTCTTGGAACAGGTGTAACTATTGAAGTTGAAGTAAAAAATAACAAATGTCTAAGATTAATGGGTGAAAACTTATTTGTTAGTGATAGTACAGAAGGTACAAAAAAATGGATTGATGAAAAAAAAGAAAAACTTGAAGAACAATTAAAAAATTTAGAAAAAAATATCTATTCAACTCAAGAAAAAATAAAAAATTTAAATGGAATAATGGATCAATTTGAAATGAAAAAAAGAGAGCTTGTTAATTTAACAAAAAAGTGAATTAAATGTTTGGATTTTTAAAAAATAAATTAAATAATTTTGCTGAAAAATTAAAAAACACTATTGAAAAAAAAGAAATAATTGAAGAACCAGAAAATAAGATTCAAGAAATTAAAATTGAACAAGACTTAACCAAAAAAGAATCTATTAAACCTATTTTTAAAGAAAAAAAGATAATTGAAACTTTAACAAAAAAAGATGATGAAAATAAATTAATAACTAATGAAGAAGAATTAGTAAAAGTTGAAAAAAATCAACCAATTAATTTAGAGATTATAACTGAAGAAAATTTAATACAAAGTGAAGAAAAAGAACTAACAAATTTAGAACAAATAACTAATCAAACTCCTACACAAATTGAAAAAAATGAAACAGTGAATTTAGAAACAATAAATATCAAAGAAATCCAAGATGATAAAATAAAAGAAAATCAAATCAGTGTTGATTTAGAATCAAATAATACTATAATTAGTGAAGAAAAAGAAATTGAAATAAAAAAAGAAGAAAATAAAACTAAAACAGACAAAGGATTATTTTCTTTTTTAAAATTTAATAAGAAAAAAGAAATTGAAAATTTAAATATTGATCAAAAATCAAACGAACTTATTAATGATAAAATAAAACCAAAGCTTGAACAAAAAATTCAAATAAAAGAATTAAAAAAAGTTGATGAAGACAAGCGAGAATTAAAAGCTAAAGTAAGTACAACTGGAAAATTAACAAGTATATTTTCTGGAAAAATTATAATCAAAGAATCTGATATCAGTGATTTACTTTTTGAACTTGAATTATCTTTACTTGAAAGTGACGTTGAACAAGATTGTGCTACTGAAATAATTAGCCAAATAAAACAAAAATTAATTGGAAAAGAAGTATCATCAAAAAATATCAATGAAATATTAAATGAAATAATTAAAGAAATTTTAATTGATTTAATGAAAACGAATGAAATTGATTTATTAAATGAAATAAAAAATAGTGAAAAGCCATACAAAATCTTAATGCTTGGACCAAATGGTGCTGGAAAAACTACAACATTGGCTAAATTAACATACTATTTGAAAAATAATGGATTAAATTGTATTTTAGCTGCATCTGACACATTTAGAAGTGGAGCAATTGATCAATTACAAGAACATGCAAATAGACTTGATGTAAAATTAATTAAACAACAATATGGTGCTGATCCAACCGCTGTTGCTTTTGATGCAATGCAATCAGCAAAAGCAAACAATTTTGATGTATTATTAATTGATAGTGCAGGAAGACAAGAGACAAACAAAAATTTAATGAATGAACTTAAAAAACTTGAAAGAGTAATTAGGCCAAATTTAAAAATTTATGTTGGAGAAGCATACACTGGCCAAGGATTACTGGACATGGCAAGTGAATTTAATGGAATGATTGGAATTGATGCATTTATTTTAACAAAAATTGATGCGGATGCTAAGGGTGGAACAACCATTTCTTTAATTTATAAATTAAAAAAACCAATTCTTTATATTGGAACTGGACAAGAGTATAAAGACTTTGAAAAATTTGAAAGTAAATTTATATTAGATAGAATTTTATAAACTAATAAAAATTTACTAAAAACTATTTATCAAATTATTTTTGACCACGTAAAATTTTAATTCTATCTTCTATTGGTGGATGAGTAGAAAATAAAGATGCCATAAATAATTTTTGTCCTTTAAGAGGGTTAGAAATATATAAATGAGCAGTTGCTTTATTTGCTGCTTCAAGTGGTTCAGTATCTTTACTAATTACTTCAAGAGCTGATGCTAAACCTTCTGGATTACGAGTCATTTCAACTGCTGAGGCATCTGCTAAATATTCTCTTTTTCTTGAAACACAAAGTTTGATTAATTCTGCAATTATAGGAGTTAGAATTGCAAGCAAAATACCAACAACAATTAAAACAACATATAACATGCCAGCATTTTTTGAATCATTGTTACTTGAATTTCGTGGAGCATAAATAATCATTCGTATAATTAAATCAGAAAGTAAAACTGAAACACCAACTAAAACTGTGGCAAGAGTCATTGTACGAATATCATAATTTTTTATATGACTTAATTCATGAGCAGCCACACCTTGTAATTGATCACGATTTAATCTAGTTAAACAACCTGTTGTAAAACAAATAACAGCAGTAGCTGGATTTCGCCCAGTTGCAAAAGCGTTAATTGCAGAATCATCAATCACAAATATTCTTGGCATTGGTAAACCCGATGCAATTGACATTTCTTCAACTAGATTAAATAATTTAGGATTATCTTTTTTTTCAACTTGCTTAGCACCTGAAATTGAAGTAACTATTGAATCACTAAAATAATATCCAACAACAGCAAAAATTATTGTTAAAAATCCAAAAAATGTTAAAAAATAAAAAAATCCTCCACCAGCATAAAGTTCTAAAATAAATGAAAAAATTAAAGAAAGTCCACCAATTAAACAAAAAAATAAAAAGAATAACACATAAGTCATTTTTTTATTATGAGAAACTTGAGAATAAAAATCAATTACCATAAAATCACCCAGTCAAAATTATTTTAAAAAATTAAAAAATAAAAGAATAAATAATTGAAAATTCAATTATTTATCTACATCTGAAAAATTAACTTTTACACTTTTTCTTTCTTCTTCAGTTGCATTAAAGAATTCAACTTCTTTATTCATTCCAAAAATAGATGCAAAAATTACATTTGGAAAAGTTTTAATTGTTACATTCCATTTCATTACAAGATCGTTATAGAACTGTCTAGCATACGCAACTTTGTTTTCTGTTGAAGATAATTCTTCTTGAAGTGCAATGAAATTTTCATTTGCTTTTAATTGAGGATAAGCTTCAGAAACAGAAAATAATGTTTTTAATGTTCCTGTTAACATATTATCTGCTTTTGCTGCATCTTTTGGAGATTTTGCAGTAAGTAGAGCAGATCTTGCTTTTGTAACATTTTCTAATACTGATTTTTCAAATTTTGCATAACCTTTTACTGTTTCAACTAAATTTGGAATTAAATCCGCTCTTCTTTTTAATTGAACATCAATTTGTGCCCAGGCATTAGCAACAGTTTGTTTCAAATTAACTAAACTATTATATGCTGCAATTGCCATTATAATGAACAACCCAACAGCTAGAACAATAAATACTATTAAACCTGATAAAATTAAATCTAACATAAAATCACCAATAAAATAAAGTAATTATTTATTTAAAAATCTATTGTATAAATGCGTTTAGAAACAATTGATAATCAATATAAACTTAATTTATACTAAATTAATAAGTGAAATAAAATGAGTTTTGGAGAAAAACTAAGAAATGCTATTGATAAAATTTCTGGTGCTGGATTAATTGATGAAAAAACAGTAAAAGAAGTAATTAAAGAAATTCAAAGAGCATTAATTGGAGCAAATGTTGATATTACAACAGTTTTACAAATTTCAAAAGATATTGAAAGAAAAGCAATGGAAAAACCTGCTGGAAAACTTACACAAAAAGAACATATTGCAAAAGTAATCTATGATGAACTTGTAGAAATGATGAATGGAAAAGAAGCTCCTGTTGAACCAAACAAAATTTTACTTTGTGGATTATTTGGTGCTGGAAAAACTACAGCGGCTGGAAAACTTGCAAATTATTATAAAAAAAGAGGAAAAAAAGTTGGAGTAATTGCTGCGGACACTTATAGACCTGCTGCATTTGAACAATTAAAAACAAACTGCGAACAAGCAGGAGCTAAATTTTTTGGATTAAAAGATGAAAAAGATTTAGTAAAAATTATTAGAGAAGGAAATAAAGAATTACAAGATTGTAATTTAATTATTTGTGATAGTGCTGGAAGAAGTGGACTTGATGCAGAATTAATCACTGAAATAAAATTAATTGATAAAGAGTTTAACGCCCAAGAAAAATGGCTTGTTTTAAGTAGTGATATTGGAAACCTTGCAAAAAAACAAGCAATAGCTTTTCATAATGCACTTGGAATCAATGGGGTAATTATTACAAAAATGGACGGTTCGAGTAAAGGTGGTGGAGCACTTGTTGCTTGTAAAGAAACTGGAGCAAGTGTTTATTTTATTTCAACTGGTGAAAAAATAAATGATTTTGAAGCATTTGATAGTAATAGGTATTTAAGTAGAATAATGGGATATGGAGATCTTGAAGGATTACTTGAAAAAGTTAAAGAAATAGAAATGGATAATATTGATCCAGAACAAATGATGAGCGGAGATTTAAATTTTAAAGTATTTTATCAACAATTACAAGCTACAAAAAAAATGGGGCCACTTAACAAAGTAATTGATATGCTTGGATTTGGAAACAAATTACCTAAAGAAGCACTTGAAATGGGACAAGAAAAAATGGATTCTTTTAAAGTTATAATTGATTCAATGACTGAACAAGAAAGATTAAATCCTGATTTATTAAATAGAAGTAGAATAGAGCGAATAGCTAAAGGTGCTGGAAAAAACGATAGAGAAATTAGAGAATTATTAAAGCATTTTAAGAAAATGAAAAAAATGTTTAAAACATTTAAAGGAATGAATGAAAATTCAATGAAAAAAATGGGCGAAAGAGATTTAGCAAAAATGATGCAACAAATGCAAGGTAAAAAAGGAATTAAGAAAAAATTTAGATTAAAATAATGGTGGATAAATGATTGCTTTGATAGAAAGTGGAATTTTAATTATTTCTAGTTTAATTGCATCATACACTGACGCAAAAACTGGATATATTTATGATTGGTTAACTTTACCTTTAATTTTTATTGGATTAATTATTTCTATTTTTATTGGATTAACTCAAAACAATTGGTTTAATTTAGTTAGTGGAATTTTGATTTTTATTTTTTTATTAATCACATACAAATTGGGTAAAATTGGCGGGGGAGATGTTAAATTATTTACTGCAATTGCTTTACTTAACCCATTTAACAATATTTATTTTTTAATAAGCATATTTTTTATTAGTGCAATTAGTGCTTTAGTTTTTTATTCAACTTATTATTTTATTAAATGTGTAAAAATTGGATTTGATTTTGAAAAAAATAAAAAAGGAATTTTTAATGGACTAATAATAATTATTTTTTTTATAGTTTATTCATATATTAATTTACAATTTGGAATTATAAAATTTAATACACTTTGTTTTTTTGGAATTATTTTTATATTTGGAATAATTTATTTAATTATCCAAGAACAAATCAAAGACAATTTTTTTGAAGTTAAAGTTAAATTAAAAGATTTAGAAGAAGATGAAATAGTTGGAGAAAAAAATAATAAAAAAATAAAAAAATTACTTTATGGAAAGATACTTATAGGTGAAAAAGAATTAAAATTATTAAGGACAAATAAAATTAGTCAAATTTATGTATTAAGAAATTTACCCAAATTTGGCCCATTCATTTGTATTGGAGTAACACTTGCAATAGTATTTCCAGAATTTATTAAATTTCTATGGTGAAAAAAATGAAATACAAAAAAATAATGGTGACTGGTTCAAATGGATTTCTTGGAAGAGAAGTTGTTAAAAAATTAAAAGAAAAAAATTACAAAGTAATTGAATTTGATATTTCAAACGGACTTGACATTTTAGATAAAAAACAATTAAGTAAAAAACTTGCATGTGTTGATGCAGTCATACATCTTGCAGGTATAATTGAAAACACAAATCCAAACTTATATGATATAAATGTAACTGGAACAAAAAATTTAATTGAGTGTGCAATAGAAGAAAAAGTAAAAAAAATTGTTTTTTTGTCATCTACTGCAGTTTATGGATTTACTAAAGGACAAATAGATGAAGAAACTGAAATTAATCCAGAAAATGAATATGAAAAAAGTAAAGTAGAAGGAGAAAAATTACTTTTTAAAAATAGTAAAAAAATTGAATTTAATATTATTAGAAGTGCAATGATTTTTGGACCAAATGATTATTGGAGAAGCATGTTTAAGTTGCTTAAGAAAAATTTTCCATTAACATCTAATGGATTAAATAAATTTCAAATAATTTATGTTTTAAATTTAGCTAATTTAATTATAAAAATTCTTGAAAATGGAAAAAATAATGAAATATATTTAGCAAGTGATAAAGAAAAAATTAGTTTAATAGACTTTTGTAGAATTGTAAAAAAGAAATTAACTGGAAAAGAAAATGTTAGAACAATTCCAACATTTATTGCATTAATTATTGGAAAAATTACAGGTAAAAAAATAATCAATAAAGAAAATATTAGACACATTAGTAAAGAGCGAAATTATAACACAAATAAAATTAAAAAAATTGGATATGTACAAGAATATTCTCAAGAATCCGCAATTAATGAAACAATAAAAGAATTAAATTTGTAGGTCAAATTATGGTTAACCTTATACCTCGAATAAAAAAAGGGATTAGGCGAGTCAAAAGAACAATTAGAAGAAAAAAAATTGTTGAAGAATCTGGATTAAATAGACAAATTAGATTGAGAAAAAAACTTAGATTTACAAAATTAAATAAGCCTATGAGAATATATGAAAATGAAATTGGCGAAGTTTTTGGAATATCTAGACGAAGAATACCTGGTAAAAATAGTTATTTTGTAAAAATTAGAGATGTAACAAATGTACGTCCTTTTGGTTATGGAGTAATGAAAATTGATTCATATCATAAAGCAGTAAACATATCGCAAATTGGACTTTATAGATATGCAAAAGAAAAAAAAGGAAGAGAAATATTTAGAATGTTTTTAGATGAAGCAATACAAATCGGATTTAAAACTTTTAAAGAAAATTATGATATAATTATTTTTCCAGCAGATAAAGAATTAAGAGAATATTATAAGTCATTTGGATTTGTTGAATTTAAAAATGGTGACTTAATATTAACTAGTGAAAAAATAGAACAATTAAAACATAAACATCAAAAAGTTAAATAAATTTTAAAATAAAAAATAGAATAAATTATTTTTTTAATTTTGCGCCTTCTTTTACAGCAAGACAAAGTTTCTTTAATCTATTAAGTGCTTCTTTTTCACTGCCTGCTTTTTCTATTGCTGAGCCAACATGAACTATATCTGCTCCGCTTGCAATACATTCTTTAGCATATTCTGGTTTATTTACTCCACCGGCAATAATTAATGGAACGTCTATTGATTTTTTTGTATATGCAATCATTTCTTTTGTTACTGGTTCTGGTGCACCCCCACCAGATTCAAGAATTATTAATTTTGAACCCATCATATTTCCAGCTAACGCATTTGCTGCAGCTAAATAAGGTAAATTTCTTGGAACTAAATGAGCTCGACCCATAAATCCAACTGCTCTACCTGGTTCACAAACTATGTATGTTGTTGGAATAACTTCAATCCCTAACTTTTTTATTGGAAAACAAGATGCTACTTGTGCTCCTGAAATATAATAAGGATCAGTACTATTGATTAAAGACATAAAATAAATCGCATCTGCTTCTTTTGAAATTGAAGCAATGTTTCCTGGAAATAAGATTGTTGGTAATTTTGATTGTTCTTTTATTGAAATTAGTGCATCATCAAGCAATTTGCCTTGTGCACCAAGACTTCCACCAATACAAATTGCAGCTGCCCCAGCTTCTTCAGCCATTTTAGCCATTTGACCAGCTTCTTTAGCTGATTGATTTGGAGGGTCAATAACTAAGAAAAGTTGACCAGCTTCCTCTTGAAGTTGTTTAATTAGTTTTTTATAAACATTACCTTCTTCCATATAGTAATTAGGAAAAGAGAAGTATAAAAAGATTTCTAAATTAAAAAAGAAAAGAAATTGAACGATGTAAAAAAATAAAAATTATGGAAAACATTTAAAAAGAAAAAAAGAAAAATCAATTTTATTTAAAAAAAGTACTGTCCATTAAATAAATATGGAAAACGACATTACTCAATTAATTAGTGAAATATCACAAAAAAGTGGAAAGAGTAATGAAGAAATAGAAGAACTAATTAATGAAAAAACAAACAAATTTTCTGGGCTTCTTACTAAAGAAGGCGCAGCGTTTATGGTTGGAAAAGAATTTGGATTAAACCAAGAAGTAAATAAAGAAGTAAAAATTAGTGAAATTAGCGATGGAATGAAAGGAATAGAAGTTAAAGGAATAGTTAAAACTATTTTTCCAACAAAAGAATTTGAAAAAAATGGAAAAAGTGGAAAATTACAATCTTTTGTATTAGAAGACGATAGTGGAACTATAAGAGTAACAATATGGAATGATCAAATTGATAATTATAATTTAACAATAGGAAGTAAAATTAGTATAAATAATGCAATTGTAAATATGTATAATGAAAAAAAACAATTATCTCTTGGATTTAATGGAGAAATAAATATTATTGAAAAAGCTGAAACTAATTTTGAAAATTTATCAAATTTAAAACCAAATTTAAATAATATTAATACATATGGAAGACTTGTTAGAAAATTTCCTTGTAAAGAATTTAACAGTGGAGAAAGAAAAGGAAAATTATGTAACTTTCAATTTGGAGACGAAACAATTTTATTAAAAGCCACAGCATGGAATGACAAAGCTGATGAATTATCAAGCATTAGTGATGGAGAAATAATTGATATAAAAAATGCTTATACAAAAGAAGGATTATTCGGAATTGAATTACATTTAGGATACAGTACAATAATTGAAAAATCAAATAGAAATGTTGCAAGCACTTACACAATACTAAAAGAAAATATAAATAAAAAAGAAATTGGCGAATTAAACACAAATGAAAATGTTATGATTAATGGAAAAGTTGATAAAATTGAAGATGGAAGATTATTCTTTTTAGCTTGTGAAAAATGTGGAAAAAAAGTGAATGTTAGTGAAAATGGAATTATTTGTGAAAAATGTGGTGAAGTAAAAGGAGAAAAAAAGGCTGTTTTGTCTGCAACCATTATTGATGATAGTGGACAGATAAAAGCAAATTTCTTTTCAGAAAATGCATTAAATTTAATAAATTTAAAAAAAGAAGATTTTGAAAAAATGATTAATGAAAAAGAAGCAAATCAAATAATACAAGAATTAAATGAAAAAAATAATGGAAAAGAAATCAAATTATTTGGTTATGCTAAAGAAAATAGTTTTAGTAATGATTTAGAATTTAGTGTAAAAGAAATAATCAATGAATAAAATTATTTTTTATAATTTACTTCATATTTTATTTTATCATCAATTAGATCATTTTCTTTCCAATCATTTACCCAATTAGAAACATTATATTTTACTAATTCACCATTTTCATTATTTCCAATAAATTCTGTTATTCCTGAATTAATAATCATTTTTTTACACATGAAACATGGATAAGCTAACACAATTTTATCTTCATTTTCATTAACTCTTTTTACAAAATATAAATATATTCTTGCACCAATTAAGGATACTCCAGCTCTTGCTGCATTAATTATTGCATTTTGTTCTGCATGAACTGAGCGACAAATTTCATATCTTTGCCCAGATGGAATATCCATCATTCTTCTTACACATGTTCCTCTTTCAAAACAATCTTTTGTTCCTCTTGGGGCTCCAATATAACCAGTTGAAATTATTTGATCATCTTTAACAATTACTGCTCCACCTTTTACACTCATACAAGTACTACGCTGGGCAACTTCTTTTGCGATATTCCAATAATATAAATCTTTATTTGGACGATAATTATTCATTTAAATCACTTTTTATTTTTTTTATTAAATCATCAATTGAAGAATGTAACCAATTTAGATCTTTTGAATTATTGATCACATAATCTTTTAATTCAATACATTTTAACAATTGTTGTTTTTTTGGATCAGGATTTTTTAATTCACGATCATTAAGTTCTTTAAATTTAATAAAATCTGATTCACCATGAGAATTTTTTAATTTTGATCTTTCTACCGATCGACTAAATCTAATTTCAAGTGGAGAATCAATAAAAATTATTTTTCCATTATTTTTTTTTAATTCTTCTGCTTCACAAGGATTTCTTATTGAAGAAATAACTAAATCTTTTTGTTTATTTTCATTAATTAATTTTTTTGAAAAATAATTTGCACCAAATTTTTCACGCATATAATTTCCATGATTAATCATTTCATCACGATCTAAATAATTTTTCCCAGCGATTTTTAATTCATTACGAATCTCTTGACCAATATCTTTATGAGAAAAATTATATTTAGAAACTAAATAATTTGCAAAAGTATCTTTACCAGACCCATTTAATCCAACTATCCCAAGCAACATAATTTTTCACCCAATAATTATTGTTTATCTAAACCTCTTAATTTTATGTTTGTTGATTTTGAACAAATTGAAATTATTTTATCAATTTTATTTTTTCTCATTGGTTTAAGCTTTCTAGCAGCTAAACTAAATGTATTTGTTGGCCAGAATTCTTGTAAAAACCAATTTTCACCCTCAATTAGTTTTGACATATTTTTAAAATCATCAACAGTTAATTTTGGATAAAGTGTTGTCCTAAATTCATGAGGAATTGTTGATGACTTTATTAAATTTATTGAATCAGAAATAGATTTTTGAGAAATGTTTGATCTTACAAAAGAAGAATAATTTTCTAAAGGTGATTTTATGTCCATTGCAATATAATCAATTAATTTTTCATTAATTAATTGTCCTAAAATAAGCGGGTTTGATCCATTAGTATCTAATTTAACTAAAAGATTAAATGTTTTTATTTTTTTTATAAAATTAATTAATCCTGGAGAAAGTGTTGGTTCGCCACCAGTTATTACAACACCGTCAAGCATTTTTTTATTTTCTTTTAAAAATAAAAAAAATTCTTCTTCAGGAATTAATTTTCTCTTTGATTTTTTAAATAAATTGTTTGATGTTAATTCTTTGTTATAACAAAATGGACATTTAAAATTACAATTAACTAAAAAAACAATACATGCCGTTTTATCAGGAAAATCAGTAAGAGTTAATTTTTCAAGACCACCAATAAACATAAAATCACAACATAAAAGTAATAATCAATATAAAATAAACTAATACACTAAAATAAAAAAACAAATAATAATTAAATTTAATAATAACAAACAAAATAAAATGCTAATTAGTGTTTAAATACTAATCAACAAATTGATGATTGTTTTTCATTTGAATCTTTTAAATCAAATCGTTTTCTATCATTAAATTCTGCTTGTTTTCCATCATTCCATTGTTCAACAGGTCTAATATACCCAACTACTCTACTATATACTTCACATTTTGTTTTTACCATTTTTCCACCCCTAATTCTCTTTTTTTTATTAATTTTAATTAATTTTCTTTATCACAAATTGGACAAAATTCATGTTCTCCCGCAATGTACCCGTGTATTGGACAAATACTAAATGAAGGAGTTAATGAAACATAAGGCATTGCATAATTTGATGTAACTTTTCTAACCAAATTTTTTGCAGCTTGGCCAGAAGGTAATTTTTCACCTAAGAAAATATGAAATACTGTCCCCCCAGTATAAAGTGTTTGAAGAGGATCTTGTTTATCTAAAGCTAAAAATAAATCATTTGTATATCCCACAGGCAATTGACTTGAATTTGTATAATATGCTGGTGAACCTTTTTTTACTTGATCTTCATTAGCAACAATAATATCAGGATATTGTTTTTTATCGATTTTTGCAAGTCTATGTGATGTACCTTCACCAGGAGTTGCTTCTAAATTAAATAAATCTCCAGTTTCTTCTTGATATTCACTTAATTTATCTCGCATAAAAATCATTATTTTTTTTGCAAATTCTACTCCTTCTTCTTGAGTTAAATTTTTTCCTAAAAAATTAATTAAAGCTTCATTCATTCCAATTAATCCAATTGTTGAAAAATGATTTTTCCAATATTGGCCAGTAGATTCTTTCATCCCTCTTAAATAATATGATGAATATGGATATAATCCATTAGTAGAATAATTTTCTAAAGTTTTTCTTTTTATGATTAATGATTCTTTAGCTAAATCCATCACAATTGTTAATTTATTAAAAAATTCTTCTTCAGTTTTTGCTAAATATCCAATTCGAGGTAAATTAATTGTCACAACTCCAATACTTCCAGTCATTGGACTACTTCCAAATAATCCTCCACCTCGTTTAGTTAATTCTCTATTATCTAATCGTAATCTACAACACATACTTCTTGCATCTTCTGCACTCATGTCAGAATTTACATAATTTGCAAAATAAGGAATCCCATATTTAGCAGTCATTTCCCAAATTTTATCATAATTTTTATTATCCCAATCAAAATCTTTTGTTATATTATAAGTAGGTATTGGAAAAGTAAAAATTCTTCCATCCGCATCTCCTTCTGTCATCACTTCTGCATAAACTTCATTAAAAAGATTCATTTCTTCTTGAAATTCTGAATATGTTGCTTCCATTGGTTTTCCACCAATTATAACTGGGATGTTTGCCATATTTTTTGGAACAATTAAATCCATTGTTACGTTTGTAAATGGAGTTTGAAATCCTACTCTTGTTGGGACATTTGTATTAAAAATAAATTCTTGTAACGCTTGTTTTACTTCTTTTCTTGTTAAATTATCATATCTAATAAATGGAGCTAGAAGTGTATCAAAATTTGAAAATGCTTGTGCACCAGCAGCTTCACCTTGTAAAGTATAAAAATAATTTACTACTTGGCCTAATGCAGTTCTAAAATGTTTTGCAGGAGCACTTGAAATTTTTCCTCTAACACCTTTAAATCCTTCAAGTAATAATTGTTTTAAATCCCAACCAACACAATAAACACTTAATTCACTTAAATCATGAATGTGTAACATTCCTGTTTTATGAGCATTTCCAATTTCACTTGGATAAATTTTCATTAACCAATAATTTGAAACTAATGAAGAAGAAATATGATTTCTTAAACCTTGTAAAGAATAAGCCATGTTAGAATTTTCTCTAACCTTCCAATCTTCTTGAGAAACGTAAGAGTCAATAATTTCATAATCAGAAAGCATTGATTCTTTCATTCGAATTAATTCTCTTTGATGACGATATAGAATATAGGATTTTGCTACTTTATCATGCCCTGCTTTAATTAAAACTTCTTCAACAATATCTTGCATTTGTTCAACTGTTGGAATTCCATTTATACCAAATCTTGCGTTAATTCTTTCAACAGCAATTTTTGCTAAAGAATTAGATTTTTCTTGGTCATCACCACCAACACTTTTAGCAGCTTTCCAAATAGCATTAAAAATTTTTGATTCATCAAATTTTACTTTACTTCCATCACGTTTTACAACAAATTCAACCATTTTTTCACCAGATGAAAAGATAAAGATTAATGAGTATATAAAGCTTACTTTAACAATGCATTAATAACAAAAAACAAACCTTTATTGAATACAAAAATATAAAAAATTAATAAAAATAGTTCAAAAAACAAAAAATAGTTCAAAAAACAAAAAATAATTTATTAAAAAGTTAATATTTTAATAAAATTTAAATTGATTACAAAATAAATTAACTTTTTCTTTAATTTCTTTTAATTTAATTTCATCATTTTTATTTTGAAGAGCTAAATGAATTTGCTCTGCAACAAACAACATATCATTTTCTTTCATCCCACGCGTAGTTAATGCAGCTGTTCCAATTCTTATTCCACTTGGATCCCATGGAGAAAATGTTTCAAAAGGAATTGTATTTTTATTACAATAAATTCCTGCTTTTTCAAGAACTGTTTCTGCTTCTATTCCAGAAATACCATTTGCTCTAACATCAACTAAAATTAAATGAGTATCTGTTCCGCCACTAACTAACTTGTAATTATAATCTTGTAAATATTTAGCTAATGCTTTAGCATTTTTTACTATTTGAGAAGCATAATTTTTGAATTCTGGTTGAAGAGCTTCCTTAAATGCAACAGCTTTAGCAGCAATCACATGTTCATGTGGCCCACCTTGAAGACCTGGAAAAATTGCTTTATCAATTTTTTCACCAAATTCTTGTTTACACATTAAAACTGCACTTCTTGGCCCTCTTAAAGTTTTATGAGTAGTTGTTGAAACAACATCAAAATAGGGAACTGGGTTTTCGTGTTCTCCACCAGCAATTAAACCAGCAATATGTGAAATGTCTGCCATACAAATTGCACCAATTTCATCACAAATAGTTCTAAACTTTTTAAAATCAACAGCTCTTGGATAAGCAGTATACCCAGAAACAATTAATTTTGGCCGTTCTTTTCTAGCTAATTCAAAAAGAGCATCATAATCAATTAATTGAGTTGTTTGATCAACACCATATTGAACAAAATTATAAGATTTACCTGAAAAATTTACTTTGTGACCATGCGTTAAGTGCCCACCATGATTTAAATTCATAGCCATTATTTTGTCACCATAATTTAAGAATGCAAAATAAGCAGCAGCATTAGCTGTTGAACCAGAATTTGGTTGAACATTTGCATAAGGTGCATTAAATAATTTTTTAAGACGACTAATTGCAATATTTTCTATTTTATCAATTACTTCATTTCCCTTATAATATCTTTTTGCAGGATAACCTTCAGAATATTTGTTCACTGGATAAGAACCTAGGGCTTCAAGAACTGCTTTACTAACGATATTTTCACTAGCTATTAATTCAAGCCCTTCCATTTGCCTATCTTTTTCAGCTTCAATTAAATTATAAATTTCATTATCTTCTTTTTTTAAATTAGAAAAATCCATAACTAGAAATGAGAGTATCTATTTTTAATAATAATCTAAATATGATACATAATTTACAAAAAATACTCGAAAGTAATTTATAAAGAATGGTTAAAAAATAAATTATGGAATTAGAATTATTTGAAACTAATTTTGTTCAAATTGATGAACTTGAAAATTATTTAATTAATTTAGAAAAAGAACATAAAAAAATAAATGAAGAAACATTTTGTGAATTAACAAAAAACATAAATATATCATTTTCTATAGAAAATTGTTCAAGACTTTTAAGCCACCATATTTGTGAAAGTCTTGATAGTTATACTCAACAAAGTCAAAGATATGTAAAAATGGGAAAAGACGCATTTATACTTCCAAAAGAAATAGAAGAAAGTGAGTTTAATGAAGAATATATAAATTTAAATGAAGAAATATTTGAATTTTATAATAAAATAAGTGAAATGAAAGAAGGATTTAGTGGCAGAAAAGCAACTGAAAATGATTATAAATATGGTATAAAAATTGAAGATGCAAGATACATTTTACCTTTATCTACAAAAACAAATATTTTTGTAACTTTAAATTTTTCAAAAATAATTAATTTTTTTATAAAAATAAAAAGAATGCAAACTAACGAAAGTGAAGAATTATTAGAAAAAATTATATCAAAATTTCCAAATCAAATTAAACAACAAATTTTAAATAAAAGTGAATGTAAATTACAAGAAAAAATAATTGAAAATTATTATAAAACACAATTTGAAAAAATTAATGATGTAGAAAACTGTGTTTTATTAAATAATTTTAATGATTTAATTGAAAGAACTGGATTAGGTGCACTAACATCAACTAATGCGCTTGGTGCAAGTGAAATAAAAAAAGATTGGATAAAAAATAATTTTGATATTATAGAAAAAACAAAAAGTGTAACAGAAAGAGTGCTTGGTTATAATCACACTTCAATAATTGAACACGCAAGAACTACATTTGGATTAATGATGTCTTTAACTTGTTACCACCAATTTGAAAGACATAGATTAAGTAATAATGTACGAGAAGAATTTAATAAAATTGAAATTAATCGAAACATAATTATTCCAGAAAGCATAAAAAGAAATAAAGAAATTTTAGAAGAATTTAAAAAAATTATCGACAAAGTAAAAATATTAAGAAAAAAATTAGAGGCAAATGGAAATAAGCAAGAATATCTTTTACTTAATTGTGATTTAATAAAAATAATAAATTCTACAAATGCTAGAATTGACAATGAAGTAATGAAAGAACGAACTTGTAATAATGCACAATGGGAAATAAGACAATTGTATGAAAAAAAATTAATTTCGTTAAAAAAATTAGCCCAAATTATATATGACCAAGCTGGACCACCATGTACTAAAGGCCCTTGCCCAGAAGGAAAATTAACTTGTGGAAGAATAATTGAAATGAGAGAAAAATATAATTCTAAACTAAACTAATTATTATAAAATTAAATTTTATAAAAAAATACACTAATTAATTTTAATTTTTACCACCGGCAATACACTCAAAACCTATTTATAAATATCACAATATAAATTAAGTATGAAAAACAAGTAGAGTTAATTTTAGCCAAAAAATAACTCAAAAAGTTTTTCTGGAGATGATAATATGGCAAAAAAAATTGAAACTATTGAAGATTTACCAGGTATTGGAGAAGGAGCAGCAAAAAAATTAAACGATGCTGGATTTAAAACACTTGAAAGTATAGCTGTTGCAAGTCCAATGGAACTTAAAGAAATTGCTGGACTTGGGGATGGTACAGCAGATAAAGCAATTAAAGCAGCTAGAGACGCACTTGATATGGGTTTTGAAAGTGCAGACTTATTAGCAGAAAAAAGAAAACTTGTTGGAAGAGTAACAACAGGAAGTAAAGAACTTGATACTTTAATTGGTGGAGGAATAGAAACTCAAAGTATAACAGAAATTTATGGAAAAATGGCTTCAGGAAAAAGTCAATGGTGTTTTCAAACAGCAGTAACAGTACAATTACCAAAAGAGTTAGGTGGACTTGAAGGAGGATGTTTATATATTGATTCAGAAAATTCATTTAGACCTGAAAGAGTAATCCAAGTTGCAAAAAAGTTAGATTTAGATGTAGAAACTGTATTGAAAAATATTTTTGTTGCGAGAGCTTACAATGCAGACCATCAAATGATACTTGCTGAAAAAGCATCAGATATGATTAAAGAAAAAAATATCAAACTAATTATTATAGATTCGTTAATGGCTCAATTTAGAGCAGAATATGTTGGAAGAGGAACATTATCTGAAAGACAACAAAAAATAAATAAACATTTAAGAACATTACAAAAATTAGCCGAAATGTATAATGTTGTAGTTTTAGTTACAAATCAAGTAATGTCTAGACCTGATGTTTTATTTGGAGATCCAACTGAACCAGTTGGAGGAAACATTGTTGGACATGCAACAAAAACAAGATTATACCTTAGAAAAAGTAAAGAAGATAAAAGAGTAGCAAAACTTGTTGATTCACCATCACTTCCAGACGGAGAAGCAATTTATAGAATAACAGAAAATGGAATTGAAGATTTAGATTAAATTTAATCTAAATTTTATTAAATCTAATTTTGCCCTGTATAGGGCAATTTAAAAAATAATCCAAACTAAAAATAAATATGAATCGAATTGACGGATTACATAAAATTTATTTTTTAAAAAAAATTTATAGAGGTAATAAAGTAGATAATCGTAATGAAAGCACTGCAGAACATACTTATTCTATTATCGCATTGGCAGAATATTTTTTAAAACTTGAAAAAGAATTAAATGAACTAGAAGTAATTAAACTTTTATTATATCATGATTTTTGTGAAATTTATGCTGGTGACACCAATATTGCAATAGAACAAAAAACAAAGTTAAAAGAAGAAATAGAGGATAATGCTATAACACGATTAGAATTAGAGTTACCAATTGAAATTGGAAATGAAGTTAAAAAATATCATAAAGAATTTGTTGAACAAAAAACAAGAGAAGCAAGATTTGCAAAAGCGATTGATAAAATTGATGCAGTAATTCAAGCAATTGATACACCAGAAGAATGGATAAAATATAATTTTACTGAAAAAAAATTAAGAGAATTAAAAGAACCATACATCAAGGATTTTCCAGAAATAAAAAAATTTTTTGAAGAAATGATTAAAGAACTTAATAAAAAAAGAATTATTCCAAAGGAATAATTATTAATTAAATTATTTTTTATATTTTTTTTCAAATTCTTTTTTAAATTTTAAAAAATTGTCTTCTTTGATTGACAATCTAATATTTTTAATTAAGTTTTGAACAAAATAAACATTATGGTAAGTCAATAATACATGCGCATTTTGTTCATGAGTTTTATATAAATGATGAAGATAAGCTCTTGAATGATTTTTACACACAAAACAATCACATTCTTTATCAAGCGGAGAAAAATCTTCTTTATATGCACCACGATCAATTTTTATTTCTCCATTTGCTGTAAAAATGAGGCCATGTCTAGCCATACGCATTGGATAAACAGAATCAAAACAATCTGCTCCATTTTCAACACAATTTAAAATTTCAATTGGAGATCCTATACCCATAATATATGTGGGATTATCAATTAGTAAATATTTTTTTGTTTGATAAATTATATTATACATGTCTTTTTGTGCTTCTCCAATTCCAAATCCTCCAAGAGCAACTCCATCAAAATCTAATTTTGTAAGAGCCAATGCACACATTTGTCTTAAATCAATGTGATTCCCACCTTGAACAATTCCAAACAATAATTGTTTTGAATTTAATTTATTAGAATTTGATTTATGAAAATCAATACATCGTTTTGCCCATTCAATTGTTCTAATTGTTGATTCTAAATAATCTTTTCTATCTTTTCCAAAAACTGGTTGATGATCAAGACACATTGCAACATCACTACCAAGTATATTTTGAATTTCAATAGATTTTTCAGGAGTAATCATTTCTTTTTTTGAAGTAAATGGATTTTTCAAAGACACACCTTCATCATTTATGACTGGATTAAAATGATCTAAAATTAATTGAAAACCTCCAGAATCAGTAAAATAAGAATTATTCCAACCACTAAATTTATGTAATCCACCAGCTTTAGAAATTAAATCTAAACCTGGTCGCAAATAATTTATAAAAGCATTTGAAATTAAACAATTAAAATCTAAATCTTGAAGTTGAATATGATTTATGTTTTTTACTGCCCCTTTTGTTGCAACTGGCATATAAAACGGAGTTTCAAGCTTATTATGAGCAGTTGTAAGAATACCTGTTCTTGCCAAAGAATTTTTTGATTGATGAGTAATTTTAAAACAAGAAGACATAATATAAAAAATAAACAAAATTATTAAAAAGAAATATCAAACTAAATCAAACACAAAATTTAGGACAATTGTTTTTTACACTTAAAGCAAAACTTATAATGATTTTCTTACAAAATATTTATGGACTAGACTGGGCCGCTAGCGGTGGCTTGTAACCAGAAATCCGCTTTATGCTGGGGTTGAAACTAGAAAAGAGGTTTTACTGACAAAAAATTTGTCAAAAGATTTACGTCGAAACTCTGTCCTTACAGGTCCTTTTGTAAGACGAACTCCGCCAGGGCAGGAATGCAGCAACGGTAATTTTATTAAAGAACGCTAAAGGGTAACGGAGTGGAGTAAGTTTTTTGTAACATTTTTTTTGAACCAGAAAATCCATTTTCTAGTGTGTCCATGAAAAATAAAACTAATTTTAATGTAAATTTTACTAAAAAGGAAATCTTTTTATACAGTAAAGAATAACTATTAGTAGGAATTAATTTGGAGGAATTATAAATGGTTTTTAAAAAAACAATGACTGTTCAGGAATTAATTGAACAAATGCGGCAAGAATTAAAACAAGAAGCAAAACCAAAAGCTAAAGAAATAAAAAAAGTTTCAAAAGCAAAAATTAAACCAAAAACAGTTAAACCAAAAAAAGTAGTTAAAGCTAAACCAAAAAAGAAAATAATAAAAAAAGCAGTAAAAAAGAAAAAATAATTATTTTGACTGCTTTTTTGC
This sequence comes from Candidatus Iainarchaeum sp., assembly GCA_028691435.1. Classification (GTDB taxonomy): domain Archaea; phylum Iainarchaeota; class Iainarchaeia; order Iainarchaeales; family JAAZKV01; genus JABIDZ01. The sequence continues at coordinate 21,374 of JAQUZG010000001.1, read as the reverse complement.
TTCTTTTTCAAGAGTACTTGTTACTTTTTTAATACACTCAACAAGATTCCAACTAGTTTCTGAAGCAAAATAAGATTTGCCATCACAAATTAATTTTGCATGAATCTCATGTTGTTTTCTAAGTCCACCTTTTGCATAATCTTTTAATGATAAAGATAATTTACAAGACGAATCATTAGTAGATTTACTAAAAAATCTTTCAAATGTTTTAATTAATTCCAAAGTGTCTGGTTCATCAAATTTTGGAAATTTTATTAATTCTAGATTTTTAAATCTGTCCATATCTAACCCCCTAAAAAGAATATATAAGTATAGAAAAAACATAATAAAAACCAATCGGAAAAAATAATCATTACTTTTGAATCAAAGAATATAAAAACAGTTATTCTTTGATATATATAAATAAAAAGGTGAAAAAAATGAAAAAAATGATAATAATTTTAATAATAAGTTTAATAGTAGCAAATTTTGTTTTTGCTGCTCCAAATATCACACAAATAAATTATAATCCTAGTCCTGTTGTACCAGGAAGTACAGCTCAAATTTTATTACAAATAGAAAATCCTGATAATTCATCACACAATAATTTAACAATTTCAATGAATGAAGAGTTTCCAATTTCAGTAGTCAATGATAAAACAAAAAATATTGGAAATCTTGAAAAATTTGGAAAAACAACAGTAATTTTTGATGTTTATATTGATTCAAAAGCTGAAAATAAAACATATTATATTGAATTTAATATTGAAGGATCTGATTTAGGTGCAACAAAAACTGAAAAATTTCCAGTTATTGTTTTTGGAAATCAACCAAATTTAAAAATAGTTGATAGTTCAACAGATAAATTAATACCTGGTCAAGAAACTGAAATAGAATTAACAATTCAAAATATTGGAACAAGTACTGCAAACAGTACAATAATTGAAATGCCTGAAGATAGAACAATTACTGCAACAGGAAGTGTTATTGAAAGAGATATTACTCCCCTTGGAAGTAGTACAAAATATATTGGAGAAATAAATCCAAATGAACAAAAAATAGTTACAATAAAAATTGCAGTGAATAAAGATGCAAAATTAAAAAATTATAACATACCAATAAATTTACAATATAGAACTCAATCAGGAGAAGAAAAAACAGATATTAGTTATGTTGGATTTAAAATTTCTGGAACTGTTGATTTTGATGCAACAATAAAAGATATTAGTCCAATATTAATGTCAAATTTACAAAGTGAAATAACTGTTGAATTATTCAACAAAGGGGTTGGAAGAGCAGAATTTACTATAATTGATATTAACACTAATGCTGGAACAATAACAAAAAACAAAGAGTTTATTGGAAAGTTAGAACCTAATGATGTTGATTCAATAAAAATAAAATTAACACCAAATCAATATGTTGGAATGAAAAAAGAAACAATCCAATTAAAAATAAATTATCAAGATGTTGATGCTATTGAAAAAACAGAAATTATTGAGTTACCAATTGTAATAAATTCAGTAGAACAAGCAAGTGGACAAGATAATTCAATATTTGGATTAATAATAAATCTTATAATACTTGGAGTAATAGTATTTATTGGATATAAAGCATATAAAAAATTTATAAAAAAATAGGGGTGAAAAAATGGTTGAAAGAGTAGTTACAGGAATAACTGGTTTTGATGAACTAATAGAAGGCGGATTACCACAAGGAAGAAGTTTTTTAATTAGTGGTGGACCAGGAACAGGAAAAACAATTTTTGCAATGCAATTTTTGATTAATGGAGCAAATCTTGGAGAAAATGGAATATACCTAACTCTTGATGAAAGACCAAATCTAATAAGAGAAGATATGCTTAGATTTGGTTGGAATCTTAGAGAACTTGAAGATAGTGAAAAAATAAAAATACTTGACGGAACAATTGCAAAAATTGGAATACCAAGTGATGAAGAATATTCACTCCCTGCAACAGGATTTGATCTTGATAAAATGCTACTTGAATTAATGAGAACAATAAAAAAATTAAAAGCAAAAAGAGTTGTCATTGATTCAATTCCGGCACTTGGATTAAATTTTGAAAATGATAATGACATAAGAAAAGCAGTTCTTAAATTAGTTTATTTACTTTCAAGAACTGGAGTAACTACAATTTTAACAACTGAAATAAATGAAGGTTCAACACAACTTGGAAGATATGGTGTTGAAGAATTTGTAAGTGATGGAGTAGTTGTATTACATTATATGGGAATTGGAACACAAAGTAATAGAACATTACACATTAGAAAAATGAGAGCAACAAAACATAGTGAAGATCTTCACCCATTAGAAATTACACCAAAAGGAATGGTAATAAAAAAAATAGAAGATGAATATGATATTTAATTATCATATTTATTTTTTTCTAATTTTAATTTTTTAAAAAAATATTTTTAATTTATTTTTTTTTAAAATTTTTTTTATTTTTTAAAAAATATTTTTATTTTTTTAAAAAAAATATTTTATCTATAAAAAAATAAGAAACATTTATATATGAGAAAAGTATAAATATATCAATTAAATGGAGGAGTTTAAAAATGGCTGCAAAAAAACCTGTAAAGAAAAAAGCACCTGCTAAAAAAGCACCTGCTAAAAAAGCAAAAGCAAAAAAAGGAAAAAAGTAAATAACTTTTTGTAAATAAAAAAGGGGTGAGAAATCACCCCTCTAATTTTTTTAAATTTTAAAATCAATTTTTATTTTAATTAAATAAAAAATCATTATAAAATAATAAAAAAATTATTAGATTAAATTATTTATTTTAACAAAATATAAAAAAGATAATGGGACTGGCGAGATTTGAACCCGCGACACCACGGTCTTCAGCCGTGTGCTCTCCCAGGCTGAGCTACAGTCCCATCAATAATAAAATTGAGATTAAAAAGCTTTATAATGATTTCTAAAAGACTTACAAAAACAAAAATTAACCATGTTTGTTATTAATTATAAATTTATTTTTAAAAAAATAATTATAATCTTTTATCAAAAAACTATGCACAGATACTAATTATCAGTATAATCATTTATAAAAGATATAAAAAATAGTTTTCGCTAGCCTTTTACTAAAAGGCTACGAGCCTGCAGGGATTTGAACCCTGGACACCTAGATTAAGAGTCTAGTGCTCTACCAACTGAGCTACAGGCCCACTA
>JAQUZG010000001.1:0-18105 GCA_028691435.1 Candidatus Iainarchaeum sp. | reverse complement strand
ACGAGTCTGCAGGGATTTGAACCCTGGACACCTGGATTAAAAGTCCAGTGCTCTACCAACTGAGCTACAGACCCATTAACCAATTATAGTTAATAAAGAAATTGCTATTAAAAAGATTTAAAAATGATTGCAAAGGGATTAGATTTGTTAATTAATTACTTGTTTTAACAGTAATTACCAAAATATATTAATAATCATGTTTAAAAAATATGAGATATATCAAATTCATACGGTAATTACAATGAATAAAATAAAAGACATTATAGTATTTAGATATGGACATAGAATAGTTAGAGATTATAGAGTATCATCACATTGTTCATTAGTTAGTAGAGCACTTGGGGCAAGTAAAATTATTGTTTGTGGTGAAGAAGATAAAAGTATGAAAGAAAGTGTTGATGATATAACAGAAAGATGGGGCGGGCCATTTGAAGTTATATTTACAGACAATTGGAAAAAAGAATTAAAAAAAATTAAAAAAGAAAATTATAAATTAATTCATCTAACTATGTATGGTGAACAAATTAATGATATTGAAAATGAAATAAAAAATGAAGAAAAAATATGCATAATTATTGGTTCACAAAAAGTAGAAAGAGAAGTATATGAATTATGTGATTATAATGTTAGTGTAACTAGCCAACCACATAGTGAAATTGCAGCACTTGCAATAATTTTAGACAGATTACAGGATGGAAAAGAAATAAAAAAAGAATTTTCTAATGCAAAAACAAAGATTTTACCACAAAAAAATGGAAAAAAAGTAATTCATTTAAAATAGTTTCTTATAAAAAAATATTATATGCCTGGTAAATCAATAGTTGAATTAAATTCAGTAAAAGACTATTTTACTACACTTGGTGGAAGTAATGCTATTGAATTATTAAAAATTTGTGAAAACAAAAAGAAACCATTTACTGATGAAGAAGTTTCAAAAAAAATGGAAAAAAAAGTAACTGAAGTAAGATCAATTCTTAATAAATTACATTATCAAGGAATTGCAACTTACCAAAAGTCAAGAAACCAAAAAACAGGCTGGTTTAATTATACTTGGGAAATTAAAAAAGATAGAATAGCCCAAATAATTATAGACAAACAAAAAGAAAATTTAACAAAGTTAAATAGTAAGTCTGAAATTGAAAATGAATATAATTTCTTTACATGTAAAGATTGTGATGAAAGAATAGCATTTGAATTAGCAATTGAATATAATTTTATTTGCCCAGCATGTGGTGGAAAAATGGATTCAAAAGCAACACCATCAATTAAAGATGAAATTGATAAACAAATCAAACAAATAAAGCAAGAAATTGAAGTTTTAGAAAAAATAAATAGATAAAAAACACAATATCTTGGACATATAAAAAAATAGATTTAAAAAGAAAAAAACAAAATAATAAACAAAATATAAGTTTTAAATTTAAATAAAACAAAGTTTTTATTTTATTTAATAATAATAAGGTTAAAATTAACTTAAAATAAAATTTTAAGTTCAAATTTTAGTGGGGTAGGGCAGCTTGGAGTGCCCGTCGGGCTCATAACCCGAAGGTCGGAGGTTCAAATCCTCTCCCCACTATTCCACTAATAAAGCTAATTTTTAAGAAAATATAAAAAATAACAGAATAATGATTAACTCACTAAGGTTAATAAATTAACAAATTTTTACAAAATATAAAAAATACCTAAAAATAAAGACTAACTTTAAAGTAATTATCAGTAATTACCAAAAATAAATAAAAATTTAAGATCACTTTATAAAAAAATAATCAATTTTAATAAAATATAGTAATTACTAAGCAAAATAATAACACACTTGAACATATAATAAAGAAAATAAGTAATTACTAATCATTACAATAATTATGTATCATTACAGTAAGGTTTATAAGTAATTACGTTCATTAATATAATGATGAAAATAATAGATTTTTTTAAAAGTTTATTCAAAAAAAGCTCAATAAATGAACAAATGAGCATAAAAATAGATAAAAATACAGCAATATATGATGAAAATACTAAAAGTGAGAGTATAAAACAAAATCAAGAAATAAAGATAATATCCATATGGGATGTGGTTAAATGTAATGAACATACACAAGCTTATCACTTAGTAAGTGTAATCCCATTTGATCAATGGATAGATATGGATGAAATAAGACGAAGAATATTTGATTTATTTCAAATAGAATACCAAAATGATAGAAGTTTATACCCTTATCTTAAAACAATGGTAGATCTTGGTTTAATAGAAACTAGTAATATTGGTGGAAAAAGAAAGTGGAGAAAAAGAGATTTATTATTAAAAATTGATAAAGTTGAAGGTGAAAAAAATGAAAATAGTGAGAAAATACAAATTTCAAGTCAAATAAAAAATTAACCAAAAATCACAATTTCTTGGACACATGTTGTAATAAAATAAATTAAGATAAAGAGTTCAAATAGGCTATTTTTATCAAAAATAAGCTTAATTTAAAACAAATATTAATAAAAATGATAATTAATTAGTTAATTTAGCCTTTAAAATTTTATAATTTTCATAAAATTTTAATAACTCTTGATCTGATAAATAACATGATTTAAACCAAGGTTGATTAATAATACCATTAACATCATTCAAAATTAATTTTAAATAATTTTCAGTATAATCATTTGTTGAAATCAATCTATTTAATTCATCATTTAATTTTATTGATCCTTCTATATTTTCAACAAATTTTCTTGCTAATAAATCTTTAATAGATTTAACCATTTGTTCAGTAGTAATATCTTTTTCATTTAAAAAATAAGTACATTTCCAATCACCTTTAATCACCCAATTATGTGCTGGATTAATTCCAGTTTTAAAAAAATCTTGAAGTGATTTAAAAGCTTCCTGTGGAATAATAACACAATTTTTACCAACTCTTACAACAGGATAATTTGATAAAATTCCTGCTCTATGATATTTGTAAACTTTTCCATTAGATTTATTTACAGATTGAGTATATCCATAAATTGCTCTAAAAAGTTTTTGATAAGTATAAGATGAATGTTTTATTTCACCAGGAAAAATAAACTTATATTGAATAAAATATGCTCTTTCAGACACACCCAACACTTCCATTATTATATATAATAATCAAATAAAAAATTACTTATGTATAATTATATATTATTATACTTATATATATTACTTTCTTTTTATTAAAAACTTAACAAAAAATTAGACTTATGTCCTAAAATAAGTGTAGAAGATTTATTTATCTTCTACCATAATTATATCTTTTTATTCCAGTATTTCCTATTGTACTAGGTTGTCTTGCTTGTTGAGGTTCATCATCAACTTTTTTCATTACTGGTTTATTTGATACAATCACAATATCTTTAACAGATATTACTTTTTCATAAGGAATACTTTTTTCATTTAATATTTTTTTAGCATCATTAATAGTTTTAACTTTTAATGGTTCTGTAGTTATAGTTTCAAGTCTTCCTTTTTCTAAATTAATGATTATATCATAAATTTTTCCTTTATATCCAGCTTGTGTATCATAAATATCAATTCCGAATAAGTTTGATAGTTTCATACTCATATTATCGCCCTCCCCTTACATTATAAAATGTTAATTATCTATTTAAATTTATCTAATGACATTAGGCATTATTTTATTAGTGGAAGTGTTGGGGGTCAGTTAATTTGTCAAATTTAATTATAATTGATCTAAGGGACTTTCAATTTTTTTTAATTGTTCATTTGCAACATTTGTATAAATTTGAGTTGTATTTAGATTACTATGGCCCAAAAGACTTTGAATATACCTTATATTAACTCCTTTTTCAAGTAAATGTGTTGCATAACTGTGTCTTAAGCAGTGTGGGGTAACATGTTTATTTATTCCAGCTTTTTTTGTACTTTTTCGAACAATTCTTTGAATTGTATCAGTTGATAATTGTTTTCCATTTTTTTTAGAAAAAACAAATTCACTTTTAATTTTTTTATGGTTTAAATATTTTTTTAAATCAGTTATCCAATTTTTTGATAAAATTATCATTCTATCTTTATTTCCTTTTCCACTTCTAATTGTTGCAGTTCGTTCTTTAAAATTAAGTTCTTCAACTTTTAAATTAACTGCTTCACTTACTCTGCATCCACTTCCATAAAGAAATTGAAGCATTAATCTATTCCTTCCAAAATGTGTTGCCTTGAATAATTCTTTAATTTCATCAATAGTTAAAATTTTTGGTAAACTTTTTGATTTTTTTGGAATTTTAATATCTTCAAGAATATATAATTTTTTATACTTTTTTAAAACATAATGGAGAACAGCATGAATAAAAGCAATTGTAGAATTAGAACAATTTTCTTCTTTTTTATGAGCTAAATAATTAATTATATCTGACTTTTCAAGTATATCAAAATTTTTATTTAAAAAATAAATTATATCTCTAGCATAAAACATATACATTTCAAGTGTTTTATTTGAATAACCTTCAATAATTAAATCTTGTTTTATTTCTTTTAATTTTTTTTCAAAATCAATATTTAATTCATTAGTTTTATTTTCTAAATTATTCATATTAATTAAACAATTTTGTTTCTTTTATATTTTTTGATTAAGTCAAAGAAAGGTTTATAAATATAAAAATTAATATTTTTGTATGCTTAAAAGAAAACCAACAAAACCTCCTGAAGGAGCTGCAATGAAGGATACCCCTGATATGATTGCATGGCGAAAAGAGTTTGAAGAAATGGATTTAAATACACACTTAAAAAAATTAAAAGAACTTGGTTTAGATGATGAAGATTTAAATGAATTTAAAGAAATGGAAACAATGCCAATAAAAGATGTGGAAGGTAAAGATATTGATTTTGATAGTGAAGTAGAAATTGAAAATAAAACAAAATCTAATAAAATAAAAAAAGTAATAAAAAAGAAATAAATTTTTAATTTTTAGTTCATTTTTAGTATAATAAACTAACCAATATGTTTATATATATGATTAAACAAGAGTATATACCAAGTACTTATTTTACTATGGAATTGAGGTGAGCCAATGAGTAATATTTTACTAGATTTAAAAGTGGATGAATCAATGAGATTAAAACTTTTAAATGAAGAACAAAAAATGAGATCAAAACAACCAGAAGCATGGACTAAAACAAAATTTAGAAAATATGCTAATTTTGGTAGAAACAGAAATAAAACAGCAGAAGAACTATTAGGTTTAAATAGAGACGATTAATTATTTAATTAATCAAAACTATTTTTAGTAGATTATTCTACTAAATTTTTAATTTTATTTTAAAATTTCTAATTTTCCTTGTTTTCCAGTACTTAATTGTAAATTTCCATTATATTCATTTACCCAACCATTAGATATTCTTATTTTTGTACCTTCTTCAATTCCTTTATATTGTTCATTCCAAAATGTTAATGCAATTTCTTGGCCTTCACTATCTTTAGCAGCAGCATTACAAACAGTTCCAGTTCCATTCGCATTCACGAAACTTTTTGGTTGTGCAATTGAAACAATTTCAAGTTCTATCATATCAACATTTGTTTTTGGTTTTAAATCTTTAATTTGCATATTTTTCACCCATTAAATTCATATTTTGTAAGTATTATATAACTTTCTATAATTAATATTGTTATTAATTAAGTGATTAAATGGGTTATTTATTTTTAGATATTGAAAGTTATGTTGATTTAACTAATGAGCGATCTGGATTAAATCCTTTTTTTGATGAAAGTAAAATTTTTTTAATTTCATATAATTATTATAATCTTGATAGTCCACCAAATGAAAATCAAATTAAATCTCCAAATTTTTTATGTGAATGGGAAATTGGATCTGAAGAAAAATTAATAACTGAATTTTATAATATTTTAAAAAATATTCAAAAATCAGATAAAATGTTAAAAATCATCGGATTTAATCATTTACCTTATGATTTACCTTATTTATATTCAAGATTACTTAAATATAATGTATCTGATGGAAAAGAATTATTTGATTTAATATTTTCTTTACCAAGACATATTGATTTAGCACAATTAGCAATGGCGATTTCGGAAAATACTAAAAAATCAAATGATTTTAGATGTATATCTCAAAAAGTAATTAATTCTTATTTTAATATACCAATAAAAAAAGATAATGGTAAAGATATTTCAATATATTATAGACAAAAAAATTATCAAAAAATTATGCAATATGTTAAAGAAGAATTTACATTTGAAATGTTATATAACAGTGTTTTAAACTATTTTTTATTTGTTAAATAATTTTTAATAATATATTACTTATTTCGTTAATTGTATAAAATTTAAAATTAAAAACTAATTGTCCTAATTTTTGTGAGAAAAATAGGGATTAAGTTTTTATATAACTTATTTTCTTATACTATTGATTAGCAATTGAAAATATAAAAAGTTGATAATATGGATGTAAATAATGAAAATAAAGATGAATTTCTTTGTAAATTGCTTGAATGTGGTGGAAAATGTTTAGATAATGAAGCCTTAGCATTTCACAAAAAATTATCTATTGAATAAATTTCAATCAAAAGTAATTTTTTAATTACTTCTATCTTATTTTATTTATGAATATTTTATTAACTGGCACACCCGGAACAGGAAAAACCACTATTTCATCACTTTTAGCAAAAAAATTTCATTTAAAAGTTATTAATGAAAAAGATTTTGCATTATCTAATGCAATTGGTAAATTTAATCAAGAAAATGAACTTGAAATACCATTAAAAAAATTTGAATCTATTGCAAATACTTATTTAAAATCAAATAAAAATATTATTTTTGAAGGTCACACATTATGTGAAATGAAATTAAATGTTGATTTTGTTATTTTATTAAAAACTGATCCTGAAGAACTTGAATCAAGACTTGAAAATAGAAATTATTCTTTTGAAAAAATAATGGATAATGTTTTTTGTGAAGGAATAGATTATTGTAAAAAACACTTATTAAAACATTATAATAAAAATAAAATTATTGAAATTAATTCAAAATCTTCTCCAAAACAAACAGTTTTATTGATTATAAAAGAATTAAAAACAAAAAATCTATCAAATTAATTTTTTTAATAAAAAATTAGTCTTTTTAAACTTATTTTTATAAAATTATAATATGTATTCAAAATTCTTTGGCTTATTATTAATTTTATTATTATCATCAATTGTTTATTCTTCAGAAATATCATTAAATTCATTATCAGTTGATAATTTATTATCTATTCAAAAAAATGAATTAGTTTGTTCCAATTTTTCAGTAGATTTATCAACAATTGATAAAAATAATTTAGAATTAACACCAATTTTATCAATAAAATCATTTTTTGATATAAATAAATTAAAAGATAACTCTTATTTTTTATTAAAAATTAATGATTTACATGAAGAAATTCTTTGGCCAAATTATTTTTCATGTGTTAATAATGATTGTTATTCTCGTGTATTTTTGCCTGAATTATCTCTTGGTTTAACTAAAATTGAACTATGTATTCAATCTGGCGGCAATGATGGCACTATTATTATAGAAAATTCATCAAAAATAGGATTATATAATTCTCCCTATTTAGAAGTTAAAATAAATTCTCCAGAATATGTATATTTTGGCGATTTAGTTCCAATGGAAATAATTATCGAAAATAAAGGTTTAATAGATACTAATGTTTTTGTACAATATGTTTCAGGTGATTTAAGAAAATATATTGATATTGATTCACTTGATATTGTTTATGGCCAAAGTCAAGCTTATTCTTTAATTAAATCACATGAAAAAAAATCTTTTAATTATATGATAAAACCAAAAAAATTAAGTACTTATAATTTGCCAAGGGCAGCAGTTACATTCAAAAATATTTTTGATGAAAATCAAATAATTTTTACTAAAAATTCTTCGTTAAATGTAATAAAAAAAGAAGATGTTGAATTATTAATTTATAATGAGAAATTTATTGATAATGTTTTTTATTTTGATTTAAAAATAAAAAATATTTCATTATCAGATATTAATGGTTATATTTTAATATCGCCTATTGATTTATTTAATATCAATCAATTCGTTACACTGTCGCCATCACAAGAATTAATATTTACTAATATTCCATCAAATAATTTAAAAAATGGTGATTATTCTTTTACTGCGATATTTGATTCAAAAAATAATAAATTTTTATCAAATTCTATTGACTATAAAGTAAATAATTTTGATAATTTTTATGAGATTATTTTTTCAATAATTGCAATTTTAATTTCTATTATTATATTTGGATTTATTAATTATAAATCAAAATAATTAATTAATTATTCCATTCTTGTATAATTTTTTCTTTTTCTTCATTTAAATTTGATTTTTTTGATTTGTATTTTAATTTAATAATAATTATACTCAAGACAATAATTATTATGGGTATAATTCCAAAGTTAAATAAATAATTTGAATCTTGGTGGTTATTATTTAATATAAAAAAAGCTGAAGTATAATTATTTTTATCTATTTCTTCTTTTGCTTTCTTAATTTTTTCAATATTTTCATTATTCTCAATAGATGAATTATATTTATTTATTACTTGTAATTTTATTTTATCTAAAACAAATAATAATTCATTTTTGTATAAATTTATAATTTCTAAATTTAATTCTTCATTTAAATTTTCTTTAATTTCATTTAATCTTTCTTTACTTATTGGAACAATAAATTTATTATTAATTAATTCTGCTTCATTTTCAAATAATTCTTTATTAATCAAATTTATTAGACTTATACAAGATTCTTTTTCATTTTTTATTTCATTTTCTTGATCAATTTTTATAAAATTAAATTCTTTCTCATATATTTCTTTATAATTAATTATTTCTTTATATTTTTCATTTAATTCATTTAATATTTCTTTACATTTTATTGGATCAAATAAAATATTTTTTTCATAATCTGATTTTAAATTATAAAATTCATTAATTAAAGTCAAATAATTATTATCATTTATAATATTATTATCTTTACTTATTTCTTTATATTTTTCATTATAATATTCTATAATTGTTTTATCAAAATCAAAATTTATTGCATTTATTATCTCTTGAATTTTAATATAATCATTATCTATATTTAATTTTTTTATTAATTCTAATTTGTCATACAACGATTTTGCTTCTTTTTCTAATCCAAAGTCAATTAATTGATTATAATAGTTTTCTAATTCAGTAAGTTTTTCGTTAATTTTTATTTTAATACTTTCAATAATTATTAGTTTTTCTTTATTTTTATCAAATTCAATTAATTTGTTTGTGGCATCTTTTATTATTTTTTCAATATCTTTAATTAATTCTTGGTTAAAACTGATTTGTAACAAACTTTTTATTTTTGAACTTATTTCTTTTTCTTCATAATAATTTAATCGATCTAATAAATTATTTAATATATTTTTATAATATTCTTCATTATCAGTTATAGTAAGTTCAATATAAATTATTCTTTCTTCTTTACTTTCTAAATTAAAATTATTTATTATAATTTGATTATTTACTTTTTCAAAAGATAATTCTTTATTTTCATAAATTTTTATACTTTCAACAAATTCGTTTAATATTTCATCAAGTATTATGCTTGATGAAATTTTTTTAGAATAATTATTTTTTATAAATACTTTATAATTTATTTTATTTTTATTTAAAGAAATTTCTCGATTATCTATTAAATATTTATCAATGTGGATTAAATTTGTTAAATAATAAGATATATAAATTTCTTTTGAAGAATCATAATCATATATTGTGAAATTAACTTTATTTTTATTAATACTAGATTTTATTTCAGAATCATTATATATAATAATTATTTTTTCTGAATTTAAAGAATCTTCATTAAAATTTATTTGATTTAAATTTATTTTATTTTTTAATTTTATTATTTTTTGTATTAATGATAATTTGTTATTTGAAAAAATTATTTTTTCTTGAATATCTTTTTCAATGTTTAAACTACCATTAATTATTATTTCATTAGTTGCTTTATTTAATTTATTAAACTCAATTTCTAATTTTTTTGTAAATTGGTTAAAAGTTATATTTGTAACATTTATTGTAGAATATTCAAGATTTTGATAATCATTTAAATCAATAATTACTTTTGAATTACTATTTATTTCTTTAAAAATATTGTTTAATATTAATTTTATTTTATTTTCATTAATATATTCAATAATCATATTTTCAAAAATATATTTTTTTAATAACTCTAATTCAGAATTATTTATCTTATTAATTTCATTTAATTTTATTTGTAATGTTTCTTTTTTTAAATAAATTTTTGATAAAGCTAATGTGTTAAGTGTGGGTGATTCTATATAATTAAAATTATTGTCAATTTCAAGAATTAATTTATTTATTTTTTTAATTAATTCATCTATTTCATTTTTTTCAAAATAAATTGAATATGATTTTAATTCTTTTTGCTTATTTAATAGTAAATTATATTTTGAAATTATATCTAATACATCTTTGTTTGTTTTTAGTTTATTGTCTATTTCTATTAATAAATTATTACATTTTTCTTCAAAATAAAATAAATTTTCATTAGTTACATTTTCATTTTTTAAATTTAAAAATTTATTTTTTAAATAATTTTCATTATAATTTTTTAATATTTCTTCAATATTTTTAAAACAATCAGCGGTTTTTTCTATTTTATTTTCTTCAAAAGCAATAAAATCTTCAATTGCGCTTTCTAATTCTTTTTGTTTATTTATTAATGTTGTACAATAAGTTAATTTTAATTCATTATTATTTTCAATGACTTGTGTTGAAATATAATTAATTTCGTTTTTTAAATTTTGACAAATATTATTTAAATTTGTAAATTTTTCACTTTTTAATTTAATTGCAAAATTATCGCATTGAGTTTGTAAATTTTTATTATAGATTGTTTCTTTTTCAACAAAACTTTTTTTTAATAATTCAAAATAATTTTTTATTTCTTTTAATTTAGCTAGTTGTTGACCTTTACTTATAATATTTTTGCTAATTTTGATTTTTAATTCATTAAATTCTTTTTGATATTTTAAGTATTCTTCTTCTAAGTTTTTATTTGATTTTATTGTTGATGAAATTAGATTATTTTCAATAAGTTTGTATTCTTTTGTTGTTGATTTATTTAAATTATTACACTCTATTTCAAGCTTATTGTTTTCTTGAATTAATTTATTTATTTCATTTTTTATTATTGAATAATTAGTTGAAGTTTTATTCATTAACGTAAAAAATTTTTCAAATGTTGAATTTTTTGTTCCTGCTAATTCAGTATATAAAATAATAAAATCTTTTGCAGGAAATTCTTTTAACTCATTAAAACTAGCTGACTTATAAATTAAATATTCAATATAGTTTGCAAGATTTAGAAAACTTTCTTTTATAACTGGTATATTCAATTCATATTTTTTTAAATCACTATAGTCAATTTGTGAACTTATAAATGTTAGTGGCTTATTTTCAATCAAATATTTATAATTTGGTTTTTTATTCTTAAATGATTCAATTTTACTTAAATAATATGTTGCATAACTTTCACTATTGTAATTATTAGTTTGAAATTCACTAATTATTTGTTTAATTTCAGTATATGATTGAAATATTTCTTCTTCTTTTATTTGATTAATGTCTTCATTATCTAGTTTATTTCCTAATTTAATTGTCAAGTCAATATTTTTTTGCATAGCCAAGTCAATTTCATTAAATGCATTACTTAAATAAAACTTAATTTGATTAATATTTCCAGTTAGTAAAAATGCATTTCCATCAAAACATAATTTTGATAATTTTTCTAATTCTTTTTCAGCTTTGTTATAATAAAACCAACTTCGCCCAACATTATTTTTTATATAATATAAATCTGTTTCTTCAAACATATCAAAATTTGTTTTAAAATATTTTTCAGTTTCAATAAAACATTTTTCTTCAGTATCACATTTTGGAATAGTGTGATAACTTTTTGTTGTAAATTCATAACATAAATTTTTTTCTTCTCTTGTTAATGTTGTACAACCAATTAAAAAAAAGAAAATTAAACAGCTTAAAATCAATATATTTAAACATTTCATATTGATTTGATTTTTTTATTAATTTAAAAAGTTTTTTTGATTTTCGTTTATTGTTGAATGTTAATTAGTGTCAATTTGATTTTTATCAGCATTTAAAGATTTAATTGTAATTACGCAATTATTTATTGCTTCTTTAGGATTTGGAACTAATTTATATAAACAGTTATTTTCATTTTTTAATAAATTTTTTTCAGTAATATTTGACATTAGTTCATTTTTATAATTTTGTTCAATTAGTCCATTTAATAGATAATAACCTAAAATTAATCCAATTATTAATCCTGCTATGAATATTAAGAATGATTTATTTGTAAAAATGTTTTTTATTTCAAAGTTTGGACCTTTTCCTCTTTTTTTTGATCTTGGAACTATTTCAGAATTATAATCTCCGTCAATTGCATCATCTAGACTCATACATGAATAATTATTTTCTATTTTTTAAACCTTTCTATTGTATAAAAAAATAAATATACATAATTTTTATTTTGTTCTTTAACACATTTTTTTAAAAACCTTGTGTTATACATAAACAATTTTTTAATTTTTTTATAATGCAGAAATATTTATAAATAAGTTCGTCTTCCATATAGTATTAAAGGTGTAAAATATGTACAAATATACAATCGCAAGACAATTAGCATCAAAAAGAGTAATCACTAATCGAGGCGACGAAATCGGAAAATTATCTGATATGATTGTTGCTGAAGTTGGCGGTGAAATAGAATACTTGATTGTTGAAGTAGATAAAACATCTAAACTTTTTGCTAAAGCTACTAATGTGGATAAAATAATTGAAATCCCTTATTCAGCAGTAACAGCAGTTAGTGATGTTTTTATTGTAGATGAAAGAGAATTAATGGAAGAAATTACTAAAAAGTAATTTAAATTTCTATTATTACTCGATCATCCTTCAAATAAAGCTTTTTGATGTTATATTGTTTAAGAGAATTAATTTTCTTTACAATATCTCTTTCACAAAAGCCTTTTTCTTTACCTTTTTTAATTAAATTTATTATATCCTCTATTTTATTATAATTTTCATAAATTTTTTCACCAATTAACTTAAACTCTTTTTCTTTTTTTTCAAATTCTTTTATTTGTTCTGTGTAATTTTCATTTTTATTTGTTTTTTTTATTTGTTCATTTAATTCGACTTTGTTTTCTTCTTTTTTTATGCAAATTTGGGTTAATTCATTTAATGCATTATTAATCGATGGATATACTTTTTCTTCTTTTTTTTCATCTAATTTTATAGAATATAAAATTTTATTATTTAAATAAATTAAATTTGATTTACTCTCATAAACTTTTTTTATTTCCTGAAATATTTTTTTTATTTCTTTTTCATTATAATCTTTTGCATTTTTTAATTTTTCAAATTTATTTTTTTCAAAAACAAATTCGGCAATTTCTGGAGCTATATTAAGTATATCAATAACTGCTCCAAAACAAGTTTTAGGATTATTTTTAATATCTTTAATAAAGTCTTTAACATTTTCAGTTAAAACATTTTTTCCTTTTGATGTTGGAAATTTATAAAATTCATCTTTTTTTAACTCTCTATCTTTCCATTTTTCTTTTCTCATTGATTTTATGATTTTATATTCTTTATCACATAAAACAACATTTCCTTTTGAAAAAAATTCAAATATTAAATAACAACTTGGAAATTCAAATATTATAATTCTATCTAATTCTTTTTGTTTAATTGAAATTATTCTTTGATTAAATAAATATTTTTTAAGTAATGATGAAAATCCACCAGGATTCATTTTAGCATTAATACTTTTTTCACTAATATAAAAATAATTACTTGTAAAAATTACTGTTTTGTCTCCAATCTTTGTATGAATTTTTAATTTTAATAAATCACCATTAGTTGTTTGAATATTATTAATAAAACCATTTTCAAGAATTCGATTTTCTTCTATTAAATGTTTTAATGTTAAATTATTAATTTTAATTTCCATAATAATTAGTTAAATAAAAAGAATATTAAATTGATTGGAAATATATGAATTATTTCATATATTTCATTAATAATGTTATTAATCCTGGTCTAGTGATTAATTTTTTTGTAAATAATATTGTTTTTTCTAAACCACTTAAACTATTATTTCCAATTTTTAATGCTTCATCCATACTTATACTTTCAGCTAAGTAATTGAAATCATCATCTTTTAATTCTTCAAGTAAATGTCTTGCAGTTAATCTTTTTTTCAATTCATTTCCTCGTGTTTCATACCATTCTTTAGTATATCCTTCTAAATCTGTTTTAGAATACTTTTTTTCTTTTATAGCTTTAATAGCGTGTTTTGCTGCTATTCTTCCGCCTTCCATTGCAATACCTATTCCCCCACCGTGAACTGGGTCAACCATGTGTCCAGCGTCACCAGCAACAAGTAAATTATCAAATTGCATTGCTTCAAGGAATCCTCCAACAGGGATAGTTCCAGCATTTACTTCAATTATTGAACCATCTTTTAAACCTGGTTGAGATGCAATCCATCTATCTAAATATTGTTTTGCATTCATTTTAGTTTCACTAGATATATATCCACCAATTCCAATTCCTACATTTGCTGTCCCATCTCTTTTTGGGAAGATCCAAATATATCCTCTTGGTGCAACTTCTATTCCAAAATAAAGATGTAATAAATTTTCATCATATCCAGTTATTCCAGTCATTTCATATTGATATCCTGCATCAATTTCTCTTAAATCAAGTTTTGTATTTAATCCAAGCATTTTTGATGTTAATGAATCAACTGCATCACAAGCAATAACAATATTACATGTGTAATATTTTATTTCATCATTTTCTCTAATTTCTAATTTTATTTCACTTTCATTCAATCTTGTTGCTCCAATTACTTGATTTTTCATTAGTAATTTAGCTCCATTTTTTACAGCTTGGATTGCTAATTCTTTTTCCATAGTTTTTCTTTCAAGAACGTATCCTTGACATTCTTCTTTTTTAAACATTATACTTTTTCCATTTGGTGAATATAGTTGTGCACCATGCATTGGTTGAATACAAAAACTTGGTTTAACTTCTAAATTTAATCTTTTAAACCAATTCATACTTAATCCTTCAGCACATCTTTTAGGGCAGCCAATTTCTTGTTTTTTGTCTAAAATTAGTGTTTTTATTCCAGCTTTTGCTAAATCTGATCCGGCTATTAATCCAGCTGGGCCAGCTCCAACTACTATTACTTCATAATCAACCATTTTTACTCACCTATTCTAATTCCATTGCACTAACTGAACAAATTTTTACACATGCTCCACAATTAATGCATTTATTTTTATCAATTACAATTTTTGTGTCATTTAATGTAATTGCTTGTACAGGGCAAACTCCAACACAACCACCACAATATAGACATTTATTTGGATTATTTTTTGCAGCCATTTATATCACCATTTTATTTATTTTATTAATAGTTTGATTTATAAAAATGTCTTTTTACTGAATAACTTACTTTTTTAAGTATCTTCAAAAAATTGTTCATATTTATTAGAATTAAATCTATACAAAAATCTCTTTATTTTTTGATTTTCATAAGTATAATTTTTTACAACATCTAATTTATTTCCATAATATTTCTCAAGATCATGTTTTTGTGTTGGATCAATAAGTAAATATTTATCATTTATTGTTGTAATTACAAATGCATGTGGTTTTAGATTATCTAATTCAGCAATTATTACTTCTGCTTTATCATCATCAAGTGCTTTCATGCATGCACAAGTAAAAACAGCAAAATCTTCATCATCAGCAACTTTTAATTCAATTATTTCTTTTGCGCTTAACCAATAATTTATGTTTGTTTCAATTTCAGTAAATTCAATTTCTTTTGTTATTTTTTCATAGACTTCTTTTAATACATCAAAATAATCTTCTTCAAATTTATAAAATGGGTCTTTAAATTCATCAATAAATTGTTGTACAGTTAAATCTGTTCCATTAACCAAAGATTTAATTTCACCAATTGTTCGTTGTTCTCTTTGATTAATTATATCAGCATACTTTTTGAGTAAATGCTTATATAATTTGATTTTATTGTCTTCATTAACCATACTAATCCTATATACATAACAATTCGTTAATTTTATAAAAATTTGCTTTCTTCTTTATTTTCCTAAATTTTGACGTTTTAAAGAATTTGTCTAATTTATAATATTTATTTTTTTATTAAGTATTTTTTTACCAAATATTTCAACTTTTTTATTTATTTCTAAAATTTCATCATCAATTTTTTTTATTTCATTATTTTTTATATTAATTTCTTTTTCAATTAAATCGTTCTTTTCATTTAATTGAATTATTATTTTACTAATATCTTTTTTTTCATTTAAGGTAGTTATTTTTGATAATTCTTTATTGATTTGAATTTCTTCTTTTTGTAATTCGTTTATGTCCCAAAATGTTTTTTGAAAAAAATCATAATTTATTAAATTATTTATAGCTTCAATTTTTTTCTCTTTTTCTTTATCTTTTAAATCAATTTTTTCTTTATCTATTGCTTGTAAAACTTCTCTTAAAATTTGTTTTAATTTTTCTCCATTTATATCTTTTTTTATTGCATTTAATCCATTACTTAAATATTCATTAGATAATTCTAAATATTCTTTATCAATTTTCCATCTTCCACTTTCAACTAATGAATTAAATCTTTGAAGTGGTCTATCAATAGTTGCAATTAATGAATTAATTTCAATTTTAATATTTTCTCTTTTTTCATTTATAGTTTTTAATTGTTCAACAAATTCGTTTATTTTTTTCATTTCTTCGCTTTTATTTAATTCATCAAGTTTTTTGTTTTGATTAGTTAATTCTAATTGATTTTCAGCTTTTACTTTTTCTATATCTGTTATTTCTTCATTAATTTTAATTATTTTTCCTTTTTTTTGTTTAATTAATTCAATTTCTTCTTTAATTTTTTTAAATTCAAAAATATCTTTTTCTTTATTTATTTTTTCATTTATTGATTCATAATTATTTAATAATAATTGTAAATTTTCACCAAGTTCTCGCATTTCATCTTTGATGTAAATACTTGTATAAGTTATATTTCGTTGAAAAGACACAATTTCGTTAACTAGTGTGCTATGGCTTTTATTTGAATATTCATAGATTTGCATTAAGTCATTTGATTCAATGGGTTTTATTTTTTCTATTGTTTTTCCAAGTTGTTTTTCTATTTGATTTTTTGCAGTTAAAACTGCTTTATTAAGACGTAAATTTTCTTTTTCTTCAATATCCTTTTCTTCCACTTTTTTAATTAAATTTATTATTTTTTCATAAGTAAATTTTAATTCAGTTAATTCTTTTGAAATTTCTAAAACTAAATTTTTTTCTTTTATTTCAAAATTTGATTTAATTAAATCTTTAAAATTTTCATAATCGACATTTAATTCACTCTGTTCTTTTTTTTCTTTTTTTAACATCATTTTTATTCTATTGATTAATGAAAACATATTTACTTTCTTTAGCAATCTCCTTTTAACATTATCTTGCTAAATTAATAATTTTTATAATTTTTAATTAAATTATGTTTATCGGCTAGTTAGTTACAATTTATTTATAATGTTTTTTACATCAATTAAATTATGCACAATCAATTTAATGAAGAACGTAACGAAAAAGATTTTTTTTCAGATTTGCAAAAATTAGCAAATCATATCAAATCAAAAGATTTAGATGATTTTGTAGTTGTTCATCATTATGATGCAGATGGTTTAACATCAGGATCAATTTGTATAAAATCACTTCTTAGATTAGGAAAAAAAGTAAACCATATTTGTCTTAAACAATTGTATAAAGAAAATATTAATGAAATAAAATATTTGGGTAAAAACTTTTTGTTTGTTGATTTTGGTTCAGGTCAATTAGATCATTTAATTGAAAACTTTTCACCAGATTCATTTTTTATTTTAGATCATCATGAACCAGTTTTAATTAATGGAATAATTCCAAAATTAAATTTTCATATTAATCCTTTA
>JAQUZG010000022.1:3235-10879 GCA_028691435.1 Candidatus Iainarchaeum sp. | reverse complement strand
AATTTAATTTGTGATTTTTTCTTTATAATCATAAATTCTAAAACCCAAATTAAAATCCCTAAAATTATCCATTGTATGATACTTAAAAGAAAACTTATAATTGAATAAGCAAAATTACTTATTATATTTGTTAAAAATGCATTAACAATTGCACTTATAATTACAATAACTATTGCAATAGCCAATTGATTTTCACTATGGTCTAAAAAAAATGATTTTGAACTACTTTTTTTCATAACAATTATAAGATTTTTAGGTATTTAAAATTAGCGGTTTGGTTAAAAATAGATTTTTTTGAATTATTCTTTAATTTTTTTATTTAATTTTTTTTTTGTTTTCAATTCCTTTTTTATATAAAAATTTAATCCATTTTTTTATCATTAAATTTCCAATATATTTTTTAAAAGGGCCAGGCATAAAATTAACTTCGATTACAACATATTTTCCATTATTGTCCATTAAATCAATTGCACAAATATCCATATTTAAAATTTTAGCAGAAGTTAATGCAATTTTTTTTATTTCTTGAGTCATTTCAATTATTTTTGCACTCCCCCCTCTTGATAAATTTGATCTCCAATCTCCTTTTTTTGCTATTCTCATTATGCCTGTAACTTCATCACCTGTAACATAACATCGTACATCTGTTCCAGGATTTTTACTTTTAACAAATTTTTGCATACAAATACACTCTTCAAATAAATGTACTGTATCAAGTAAACTGTTCATTTGCCCCTTATCTTTAACAAGAACAACTCCTTTTCCCGCAAATCCTGAAATTAATTTCATTACAATTGGGTATCCAATTTCTTTAATTACTAAATCTATATATTTTGGTGAAATAAGTAATGTTGAAAGTATTCCAGGCACTCCTTCTTTAGAAAGTTTTTGGGATGTATAATATTTGTGATTTGTTATTTGAAATGATTTTAAATTTAAGGGATTATATGCTTTGCTTGTTTCTATTGCTTTTAATATAGCTTCCCCTAATAAAAAATCATTTGAGGAAAATCTTGGATAAATAACATCATAATCTGTTAGTAAATTTTGGTCTTTGTATTTTAAAGTTAATCCTTTTTCAGTTGTTATAATTTGTATTTTGTCAATTGTTACAAACATTGCTTTATCAAATACTTCTTGTGCTTCACTAATCATTGCATTAACTGTTGATTGCTTAAATTTTTTTGATCCAATTATTACAATACTCATTTTTTCTTTCAAAGCAAATTTTTTTTCAATTTTTATTTTTTTTGAGCTCATTCAATCACAGTTTTTTTCTTTTTACTAAATAATCTTCCAAATAATGTTTTTGAAAATGCTTTTCTTATTTTTTTTAAATCATCTTTGTATGATTTTTTTTCACCTTGTAATTTAACTTTCTCAATTAAAAAGTCAGCAACATATTTTTCTATATTTTCTGAACAAATTTTATTAAATTCTTGTAATGGGATGATTGGCGAAACCGAAATAACTTTTTTATTTATTATGTCAACTTGCGCAATATCATATCCGATTGCATTGGCAGCAGATATTACAATTTCTTTTTCATCATCTCTTACTCTATAAGTTTTTCCTTTCATTAAATTTATTTTTTGAGAATCGTTATTTTCTTTAGTTTGTTCAATAGCAAATACTTTATTTCCAATCACTAAACAAGAAATTATTCTCCCTTTAATAAATTCTTTAAATAAATATCCGTCCATTTCATGTTTCATACTTTTAATAAATACGTTTAATTCACTAGGTGTATTCACAATCATTGATTGTTGAATTTCTTTACCTTTTATAGACTTTGCAAGAATTGGAAAATTTAATCTTTCAATTATTTTTTCAATATTTTTTTCATTTCCTGTAATAATTGAATTTGGGCAACTTATTCCATTTGTTGTTAATGTAACGTTTTGTAATGGTTCATTTAAACTATTGTAGTATGATCCAATTTTACAATTTGAATAAATTTTTTTTTCTTCAATTTGTTCAAGCATTGGTTCAATAAATGGGCCAAGTGAAGTTCTTGATTGGATGAATATTGCATCATATTTATCAATGAGTCCAATTGTTGTTTTTATAAATGATTTGTTATGCTTACTAACTAAAACAAATTTTAAAATTCGTAAATATTTTGCTTCAGCACCCTTTTCTCTAAGCGCCTTAACATAAGCAAAAACGTTTTTTTTCTTTTCACCAACAACCAGTATTTTCATATTAATCACATTTGTTTTTATTTGGCAAAAAAGCATATTATTTTTCTTTTAGTAGTTTATTTTCTAATTATTATTGTTAATTTAATCTATATTAATGTTACTTTTAATCAATATTCAAACAAAATATTTAATAATGACTTTTTCCTTTATCTGATATGGTTGAACAAAATATTAAACAAAAACAAGAAAAATCTGTTGTCGGACTTATTGAAAAGATTCAAATTATTGGATCAAAAAATACTTTGACAAGAACAGCTTTGTTTGATACTGGTGCAACAACAACAAGTGTAAATTTAAGAACTGCTGCAAAAGCAGGTATTGGTCCAATTGTTGGGACTGTTAAAATAAAAAATGCTTCTATGGGGAGTGGATTTAGTCGTAGACCTATAGCAGAGGCTACTTTAATTGTAAAAGGAAGAACTATTAAAACAAATGTAAATGTTGTTGATCGAGAAGAACAATCTTATCAAATATTAATTGGAAGAGATATTATACATAATAATTTTTATGTTGATGTTTCAAAAACCCACAAATCAAAAAAAGTAAAGGATTTAAAGGATTAAATGTATAATTATGTGTAAAATGTGATTTTATGGCTGAAGAATGTAAAAAAGAAATTATTGAACAAGTTATTCAAAAACCAATTGCTCCTAGTAGTAAAGTTGAATACAGTCCATTAAAAGAATGCAACTTAAATGAAATAGCTGAATTAAATAGGTTATTTCCTCATTGGAAAAGAGCATCAGTTTTAGAAAAAATTAAATCTACTTGTGCAGGAAAAGATTATCGATTTGCTGCAAAAAAAAATGGGCAAATAGTTGCACATGTAAAAGTGGTAAGAAACAAAAGTATCCATTCGCACACTGCATTTATGACTTCATTATTTGTTTTAGTCGAAGAAAGAAGACAAGGTATTGGATTAAATCTAATGAAATATGCTATTGAACACTTGTCAGAAAAAATAAAATTTATTACATTTGCAGTAGACAAAAGAGAAAAATCTACAATAAATCTTTGTAAAAAACTTGGATTTAAACGATATGGTGAATTAAAACACGCATCTATTGTAAATGGCAAATATGTTGATAACTATTTAATGGTTAAACAATTACAAAAATTATAATCAATTATTTAATTTTTATTTTAGTTAATTATTTTTTTATAACTGTTTATTATTTATAATTAGAAATTATTTTCCAATATCTTCAAACCAAAGTTTTTTATTTTTTTTAATAAAATTTTTCATCAAATCTTTACATTCATCTGAATCTAAATTAATTAATTTAATTTTATTACTTTTCAAATATTTTTCTGCACCAATAAATGTTTCATTTTCACCAATCACAATAATTGGGATTTTATAAAGCACAACTGCCCCTGAACACATTGGGCAAGGCGATAAAGTAGAATAAAGCACACACTTTTTATAATCTTTATTTGTTAATCTACCTGCATTTTCTAAACAATCCATTTCAGCATGCAAAATTGCTGAATTTTTTTGAAATCTTTTATTGTGGCCTCTTCCAATAATCTTTTTATCTTTAACTAAAACTGCTCCGATTGGGATTCCACCTTCATTTAATCCTTTTTTAGCTTCCTTAATTGCTTCATTCATATAAAACAAATGATTTTTTTCAATTTCTTTTTTATTATTCATTTTATCCACTCTAATTTAAAAACACTTATTGTATTATTCTATTATGTTCTATGCTTTTTCACTTTATAAATATTTATTCAGTCAAAGTTTTTTAAATAACTTTAATTCAGAACCAATAATTAAACCAGGTGGAAATAATATTATACTTGAAAAAAATAAAGACAAACGATTAATTGACATTCAAGTAAATTCACTTGTTGATGAATCCATATTTGAAATAAAATCATTTTTTAGTAACAAAGAAAATTTAGTAGTAAAAGGCATTGTAAAAAAAGGACTAATTGAAAAAGGCTGTTTAACTAAAATAGCTGGAGAAAAATACACAGTTAATGGAGTAATGAAAAATTTTATGCTAACTGATTACCTTTCAATCGGCGAAGAAGGATCAATTTTTATTGACACAAATAAATTGCCAAATATTGCTATTGGTGAATCGTTATTTTTTTATAAATAAGTTTTTATTTAATTTATTTTATTCATTAATTATTTCATATTTTTACTAAATATTTTTCATCTATTAAATGATTTTTTTATTTTAAGCATGTTTTTAAAAGTTAATTAAACTAATATTTATATAATCTAATATAGTCAAAAAATTTGACTAATAAAAAAATTGTTGCACGGATTGGGGAGTGGTCAAACCCATCAGACTCAAAATCTGATCGCTTAGTGCGTTCGACGGTTCGAAACCGTCTCCGTGCACTGACCTTTTAGGAAAAGGTCAATCAAAACTGTTTGTATGCAACTCTGCGAGTTGCAAAATGAAATAATTTGACAAAAGCTATTTGTATGCAACTCTATGAGTTGCAAATTATTTAATTTGGTCAAACCCTAAAAAAGTCATTGGGCTTTTTGGGCTAAAAGAAATCTATAGATTTCTTGTAAGCTTTTTTAAGTCTTAAATGCACTCCTTCGAGTTACTGAAATTTTTAAAAAAAGCTATCTTTAAATAGTTCTTTGTTTAATTTTATAAATAGTGATTAATGTGAAAAAATTATATTATTTGATTTTAGTTTCAATCTTTTTTTTTATTATGACTAACGTGTCTGCTGGAATAGTTAAATTTGATATAAACGATTCGGGAAAAGAAAATATTATTGTAACTTATTCTTGTAATACTCAATTACAAGGAAATTTAGAAATTTATGATCTAAATGGAGAAATTATAACCACTCCAATAATTTGTGGAGTAAATAGTTTAAATGAGAGTTATACTAAATCTTCTTTACCTTACAAAGAACTATCTATGGTTTTAGATTTAAGAACTTCATCACCAACTTGTTTACAAAATTGTTTTTCTCAAAAATCATTTATAAATTCTCAAAAACAAGATTTATCACAAGTACAAATTCCAGATAACAATATTTTTTTAAGTATCATAATAATTTTAAGTATTTTTTTAATTGTTGATTTAAAAAAGAAAAATTAATTAAATTACTAATTTTCCATTTTTCATTATTAATTTTTTATCAAACCAAATTGTTGGACTTTTTATCACATTATCAAAATGCCCATAACATTGTGTGTTTCCACCCATATGTTTATTTGCACCTAATGCAATGTGACAAGTGCCATATGCTTTTTCATCACAAATCATTGCTCTAACAATCTGTGCTTTTTTATTAGTTCCAATTGCAAATTCAGCAATTGTTCTAACTAAGTTATCAGCATTTTTTACTTTCTTTTTTTTATTAAATTTAATTGATTCTTTAAGATTATTTTCTACTTTTTTTGAATTTGATTTGATCATTATCCCATCTTTAAATATCATTTTTATTGGTTTTTTTGGAACAACTGTTTCTCCACTAATTTTAAATGAAGAAATCATAGCTATTCCATTAGCCAAGTTTTCAATTGGTACAGTGTAAGTTTCACCAACAGGATAATTAGTAGAATAATTTTTATGGTTTCCATCATTAATTAAAACTGGGCAATTTTTAATATTTAATTCTAAATCAGTTCCTGCGCTACAAACAATTTTTGCAATTGCTGTTTTTTTCATTGCACTAGCAATTTTATTATTTAATATCTTCATTCCTTTTTCATCATGATTAAATGCCTCTAAAAATGAATTTACTTTATTTGATTTAAGACTAGCTAATCCCCCACAAGAAATAACTTTAAATCCATTTTTTTTCATTAAATCTTTTAATATTACTCGTTCATTATTTCTTTCTAAATAGCCTCTATTTCTAGAAGAAATTGATATTAATACATCATTTTTTGAAAGAGAAAAAATTCCTTTATGCGTAGTTTTACTTGCAATTGACATGGGTTTTACTTCTTTTTCAACAATTATTGAAATGTTACAACCAAGCTTTTTTAATTCTTCAAAAAAAGTTTTAGCAAGTCTTGGGGCAATAGTGTTACTATTGTCTGTCCAAATTAAAATATTGTCATTTGGCTTTATTTCATAAATATTTATTATTTTTTTTAATGCAGGTAAATTTAATTTTTTAAAATTATTTAGTTTTTTTGAATTATCTATTTTAATCATACTTAATTAATATTATTTAAATTAATAAATATTATCTAAAGTCAGGTAACCATTTTGGTTTGACTAATCCATCAATATCTTCAAGTAATGGTTGGTCATAAATAGAATATTTTCCATAATAAAGTGACTCGATTGTATTTCCTTTTTCAATAAATTTTTTTACTTTTAAATATCCTTTTAGATAAAGTGTATCTTTTGCAAAAGCTCCTGGTAATTCAGTTTTTGTTAATCCTCTTTTTGCTCTAAGTGTTATATTCCATGCTTCTTCGTCACTAAAAAAAGTTGTTAGTTCTTCAAAAGTTTCATAAAATGATTTTTTTCTAGCAAGTTTAACTGCGATTACTCTTCCAGCATAATTTTTTAATTGTTCTTCAAAATTTAATCCTTTTTTTTCTTCAACAGTTGCTGCAAGTCCTTCATCAGTTTCTAGTGTTTCTTTAGAAAGTCCTCTAGCAAATAGTCTATATGGTTGAAGTAAACCATTTTCATATCTATAAGCATGACTTTCAAGTTCGTGTGCAATTAATCTTTTCACAGTTTCTCCTGTTAATCTAGCTCCTTTATTAATAAAGAGTTCTTTTGTTCTAATATTGATTGAAAATTTTGAACCACCAAAATCTCTTTGAACTACCTTGTATGGTAATTTTTTAAGTTTAATAAATTCTTCAATTGATTTTTTTGCAGTTTGAAAAGATATCTTCTTTTCATTTTGACTAATTTTTTTTGAAATAACTTCTTTTGCAAAGCTAATAGTTTCTTTATTTAATTTTCCATAATATTCTTTTGAATTTTCTGAAAAATTTGGAGTTCCAACACTTTTAATTAATTCCATTCTATCAAACAAATCAAGTATTTTTCTTTCAAAAATAATCCCAAGTGTGTCTTTTGGAATATCATGAAGTAAGTGAAATAATTCTTTTTTATAAGTTTTAAAAGTTGGAGAAATTGAAAAATAACTAAACAAAGGATTTCTTGAAGTATAAACAAATTCAGGGTTATAAATATTATTTTTATCTAATTCTTCAAAAAATTTTTTCTTTTCAGTTTCAACATTTGTTGGAGTTAAATAAGATAAAATATTTGCTTCAACACCCATTGCAAGTTGTGAAACCTTTTGGTCAAGAATCTTATAATCTGTAAATTTTTTCATATCTATTCATCCACATTGTTATAAGTTTATTAGTGGGGTAGAGTTATTTAAATCTATTTAATTAGCTAATTTGTTTAGTAATATTTGATTAAAAATTAGTTAGGTGTGTTTATTTTTCAAGCACGGCTTTTATTCG
>JAQUZG010000022.1:0-3135 GCA_028691435.1 Candidatus Iainarchaeum sp. | reverse complement strand
GCTTTTATTCGTTTTACTCCTTGTGCAACTGCTTCTTGTTTTAAAATTTTAAAATGTCCAAGTTCACTAGTATTTTTTACATGTGGCCCGCCACAAATTTCTTTAGAATAAATTATACCATTATTTGATTTAATTGTATAAACTTTTACTTTTTCGCCGTATTTATTATCAAATATTCCATGTGCTCCTGATTTTTTAGCTTCTTCAAGACTCATGATTTCTTCACTAACAACACATTTTTCTTCAATTGCTTTATTTACATAATCTTCTAATTGTTTTAATTGTTCATCAGTTAAACGTTCATCACTATTAAAATCAAATCTTAATCTTTCAACAGTTATATTTGATCCTTTTTGAATAATGTTTTCATTAATTAATTTCATCATTGCGCCGTGAACTAAATGTGTTGCTGTGTGAAGGGCTGTTGTTTCTAAACTGTTGTCTGCAAGTCCACCTTTAAATTTTTGTTCAGCTCCAATTCTTGATTTTTCTTGGTGTTCTTTTAATAATTCATTAAATCCATCTTGATCAATTGTAAATCCTTTTTCTTGACAAATTTCTTTAGTCATTTCAATTGGAAAACCAAAAGATTGGTATAAATCAAAAACACTTTTCGCATTTAATTCTTTTTTATTTGATTTTTCTAAAAAGAATAAATTTTTTTCAAGTTTTGCTAAACCTGATTCTAAAGCAGTAGAAAATTTATCTTCTTCTTTTTCAAGTTCACTAAAAATAAATTCTTTATTTTTGTTAACTTCAGGATAAACATCTTTAAAAATTTCAACAACTACTTTAGCAATTTCTTTACAAAATTTTCCTTCGATTCCAACAAGTCTAGCGTGTCGTATACTTCTTCTAATAAACTTTCTTAAAACATATCCTTGATCAACATTGCTTGGGGTTATTGCTTTATCATCGCCCAAAATCATTGTTGCTGTTCGTAAATGATCAGTAATTACTCTAATACTTTTAATTTCTTTTTCAGTCAATTTATTTTTTTCTTTTTTTGTTAATTCTAAAACTTTATTATAAATTGGTTTCATTGTATCAATTTCATAAGCATTAGTAAATCCATTCAAAACTGCAATTGTTCTTTCAAGCCCCATTCCAGTATCAATATTTTTTTGTTTTAATTCAGTATATTTTCCATCAATACTTTTATTGTATTGCATAAAAACATCATTCCAAATTTCACAAAATTTTCCTTCTTTATTTAATCTAATAAAATCATCTGTATTTTTTTCTTTAACATCTAAAACATGATAAAACATTTCACTATCTGGTCCACCTGGTCCAGTATTTCCTGTTTCCCACCAATTATCAACTTTAGGTAAAAAGTGAATTTGATCTTTTGGTATTCCAAGTTTTTCCCAAACCTTGTCTACAATTTCTTCTCTAGGAGCATCATTATCTCCTTTAAAACAAGTTACACTTAATCGACTAATTGGTATGTTTAATTCTTTAGTTAAAAATTCAAAAGAAAATTCAACTGCTTCTTTTTTGAAATAATCTCCTAAAGACCAATTTCCAAGCATTTCAAAAAAAGAAAGATGCCAATTATCTCCAACTTCATCAATGTCACCAGTTCTTATACATTTTTGTACATCACAGAGTCGATTTCCTTGCGGATGTTTTTCACCAAGTAAAAAAGGAACTAAAGGATGCATTCCAGCCGTAGTAAATAAAACAGAAGGATCATTTTCAGGAATCAAAGAAGCCGAAGCTATAATTTTGTGTCCTTTAGATTCAAAGAAAGATAAATATTTTTTTCTTAATTCTGTACTTGTTATCATACAAAATAAGGTATACAAATAGTTTTTATATTTTAGTTTTGTAAACTAAATTTTGTTTTTAATTCTAATTTATTTATTTTAGATAAATTACTTTCTAAACTACTAATTTATCTATTGTTTCTAATTTGATTATTTATGCAAACTAGTTTAATTGGAATTAAAATTAATTTAAGGGAATTAAAAAATTCGGATGTAAATTCAATTTATGAAAATGCAAAAGATCCAGAATTAGCAAAATACTATTTACTTCCAATACCATATGAATTTAATCATGCAGTTGAATTGATTACAATTACAAATAATAAGTTACAAACAAAAGAAGCTATTAGTCTAGGAATTGAAGATAAAATTACAAAACAAATAATTGGTTTAGTTAGTTTATCTTTTATTAATTTTTCAAACAATACTGCTGAAATTGGGTATTGGATTGGAAAAAAATATTGGAATCAAGGGATAATGACTGAATCAATTAATTTAATTTTAAATTTTGCATTTAATGATTTAAAATTAAAACGAGTGTATGCGCGAGTGATGCACCCAAATATGGCTTCATCAAGATTACTTGAAAATTCAGGGTTTAAATATGAAGGACAAGTAAGAAAAGGGACATATCGAAACGATGTTTGGGTAAATGACCTATTTTATTC
This sequence comes from Candidatus Iainarchaeum sp., assembly GCA_028691435.1. Lineage (GTDB taxonomy): Archaea > Iainarchaeota > Iainarchaeia > Iainarchaeales > JAAZKV01 > JABIDZ01. The sequence continues at coordinate 695 of JAQUZG010000022.1, read as the reverse complement.
AATTTTGGACAATGAATATAATGAACAACCAAAATTATTTACGAAACAAGTAGTTTAATGTGTAAAGTCATTAATTACAACAAAATTCTTATAAACTTAAATTACATTAGTAATTTAGAGTGGTTGGGTGATAGTATGACTAGATTTGATAAAATAATGGGAAATGAAACTGAAGTTAATGAAAGAAAAATATTAAAATTAGTTTTAGACGATGGTGAAGATATTAGAAAATGTATTGAACAAGGAATGAAAGATAACAATCTAAAAGATGCTAATGTTGTTGAAATTGTTGGAAATTTAAAAAATGCTACAATCGATTCAAAAGAAGGCCGATTGGAATTTGAAAATATTGAATTTGTAAATGCAAAAGGAAAATTCAAAATTGGTGGCGGCGATTTATGGGGGGCAATAGAAGTTTTCACTTCACAAAAAAAACCTATTGCTGGAAAACTACTAAAAGCAACAGCAAGTCAGGATGTAGAAATACACCTTGAAATTTAAACCTTTAAAAAATGTTTTTGAAACTTTTTGTATGCAACTCTAAAAAGTTGCATTTAACCATATTTAAGAATTAAATTTATAATTAATTCCAATCTAATTTTATATATTGCGAGGGTGGCGGAGCGGTCAAACGCGATGGATTGCTAATCCATTTCCTTAAATGGAGCTCGAGTTCAAATCTCGACCTTCGCGTA
>JAQUZG010000047.1 GCA_028691435.1 Candidatus Iainarchaeum sp. | reverse complement strand
GGGCAATTTTAGCTGTTTCTCACGATAAATATTTTATTAAAAAAATAGCTCAAAGAATTTTAAAAATTTCAAATAATTCAGTTGTTCAAACAGATTGGAAAGGATAGTTATTTAATTTTTTTTGATACATTGAATATTTTTTGTTCATTATTTTTAACTTTTCTTTCTAATTTTTTTATATCCTCTTCAGGGGGCAAATTTTCTGGAATGATATTATTTTTTGCTAAAACTGTTCTAATTTCTTTATTATTTTTAATATGTTCGTTAGTGATTTTGTTTTCTCCGTCTAAATCCTCTTTTTTAACATTAAAATTAGTTATTTCAGTAGCAAAGTTTTTGGCCGCAATTGTAACTGTTGGGAGAAAATCTGCTAATGGTCGATTTGTTGGAATTTTAAGTTTACTTTTCATTTTATTTGTATTATATCCACCAAATAATGCTTCATCTCCTTTGCTTCTAATTCGTGAAAAACCTTTGTCATCAACTCCTTTTTCATAAATTAATTTTGATAATTCTGTTTCTGATTTAGTTAACTTTTCTCTGGCGTTAAATCTTTCTTTTAATTTAATTCTTTCCTCAATTAGTTCTTGTTTTCTAGTTTGAATTGCAAAATAACTTTGTGCAAAAGCAATTTCTTCTTTTCTAGAATCTCCATTTTGAGCAATTAAATAACAAGCATAACGCGTAAGCATAAAATCTTGGATTTCTTTAATTGCACCTTTTGGCATGTCTATCGTTTTCTTAACTTCGGGAAAATGATCATTTATCATGAAACCTGAATTTTTACACGATTCCATTGCTTTTACAATAACATTTGAAAAATTATCCCATTTATCATAACCTAAAAGCGTTTGTAAATCCCTAGCAAACCAAAATTCAACTCCGTCTTTTTGATGAGCATAGTTTTCAAAATTTTTAGTCAGTTTATCTATAATTTGTTTTTCCATAAACTACTTAACTTCAATTTAATTAAAAAACTTTTTGAAGTAATTTGCCGATGGAATTAAGTTCATTTTAACTTTAAAAATAGTTATCACTGGGTAAATATTTAAATTTAATTTAGTGATAACTTTCTAAATTTAAAATTATTTCTCATGATAAATATTTTATTAAAAAAATAGCTCAAAGAATTTTAAAAATTTCAAATAATTCAGTTGTTCAAACAGATTGGAAAGGATAAAGATATAATAACTATTTGTTAAGTTATTGATTTTGTTTCTTTTGAATCATTTCAACTTCTTCTTGGATTTTTTTTATTTCTTCTTTTAATCGATTAGTTTCAGTAGTAGTTAATTTTTTTAGTATGGCTCCTTTCATTTCAAGTACATCAATTTGAAGTCGTTTTATTTCTCTTTCTGCTTTTCTATTAACCAAATAATCGTACTGTGCTCTTTGTCTATCCATTTCAGACATTCTATTCTGACTCATTAAAATTATTGGAGCTTGTATAGCGGCAACACAAGAAAGAATCAAATTTAAAAGAATAAATGGATAAGGGTCCCAAGCGCCATAAAATATCACAATCGTATTGATTATCATCCAACTAATTAGGAAAACAAAAAACAGTATAATAAAAGTCCAAGATCCAGCCCACTTAGTAATAAAATCAGCAATCTTTTGTCTAGTTGTAAGTTTTATATGTTTAATTATAGGTTGTCTATCAAATGAATGTTCCATCAATAAGATAATAAAAAAGAAGTATATAAATATTGACTTTAAGATTTTTTATTTATGTTAAATATCTTGACCGTGAAATTAAATCTACTAAATAAATGGTTTTTGTTGCTTTGTGATATAATGCATTTCGTGGACGAACATCTTCAACACCAAATTTGGACATATTCTTTCCAAGTTGAATTACAATTTCAGATAATTCTGTTTTTAATTCACTGTCAGGCATTCCTTCAATATTAGTATATTCTTTAATTGGATAAAAATTAGAAACTAAATATTCTCCAATCATTGCATGGGGCTTAACTAATTTTACATTGTAACCCATTATTCCACCGCCTCTCTCTTCTAAATATTTTTCAGCACGGCTCCAAACTTCAACTTCTTGTTTAGAATAATTTTCTACACTTTCCTTAACAAAAAATTCGTAATCTTTTGTTCTAACCCTAAATAAATTTTTATTATATCTATTGGTATGCGCAAATTCAAGTTTTTCAACACTAATCCCCATTCTAATATTTTGTGCTTGTCTTACTTTACCAGCCCTAATTTCTTGAATTAATGAAAAAGCAGAAGAAAAAAGTTTTGGGTTATTTCTTATTAATTCTTTAAATGTTTTAGAATGAGAAAAAAATCGTTTAGTCTTAAATTCACGCACTCGTGAAATAACTGGACTAGCTAAATGTTTTAAAGGCATAAAATAAAATTGAATTTCTTTTATTTAAAACTTTATATTTATCTTGCTCTTAATAAAAACAAATAAATACTTCAATTCACTTAGTCTAGTATGGTTTTTTCAATAGTTCTTCTTGAAACTGGATTTCCTCTTTTAAATGAAATTATTAAAGTTTTTTTTGAAAATGTTGGCTCAATAA
>JAQUZG010000005.1 GCA_028691435.1 Candidatus Iainarchaeum sp. | reverse complement strand
GCACTTTCTTTTTTTTCTTCAAAATCTTTTTCAAGTTGTTTAACAACTTTTCCGCCCTTTTCTTTATCTAGTTCAATTAAAGTATGAACTAAACGTGATACAACATTTATTCCAGGGTTTTTTCTTCGTCCGCCTTCATAATCAGAAATAGTTGATGAAGAAATTTTTAATTGCTTGGCAAGTTCTGTTTGATGAACAGAAAATATTTCTCTCCATTTTTTCATACTTTTTCCAGGATCACCAGATAAAGTAATTTCTCCAGCTATTGCCATTTCAAGTTTATTCATATTAATGTTATATCATAACTTAATAAAAGACTTTCGTTGATTGTACAAAACAAATTATTTAATTTCGTCAGTATCTATTGAATTTAAATTTTATCTAAACCGTGTTTGTTAACTGATTAGGCTTTTTTTTATTTTTTGAAATTTATCAAGAATAAACTCCAAAGATTTAAAAAAACAATCCAGAGTTGTTTCTTTATGACAGAAGAAGAGTGGATAAAGATAGGAAATAACTGGAAAACTACTAGTAGTAAAGTGCAGATTTTATTCCCTACATTGGATTCTATAATGGGAGATATTTCTGGGAAAGAGATTCTTGATTCTGGTTGTGGAGATGGTGCTTTTATTCGAAGGTGTAAAGAGAAGGATGCCATTACAATGGGAATAGATATTTCGGATAAAGCAATTGAGGGATGTAAAAATTCAGATCCATTGGGAAAATATTTGATAATGGACACTAAAAATATTATTTTAGAAGAAGAATTTGATTGGGTTTTATCGTTATTCGTTTTATTAAGTTTTGATAATAAGAAAAAAATTGAGGATGCTATAAAAAGCATGGGTCAAAGATTAAACAAAACAGGAAAATTAGTAATTGTAATTCCTCACCCCACATTTGAAGAGTCAGATAATGCTGAAACAATGAAAAGGTCTTTTGATGAAGAATATTTATATTCAAAAAAGGGGTTAAAAATAAATTATAAAAGCAAAACTAAAGGTTACCTTGCGTTTACTGATTTTCATTGGATGATAGAAGATTATGTTGAATGTATCAAAAAAGCAGGTTTGGTAATCGAAGATATAAAAGAACCAATTCCTGCTGAGAAATACAAGGAAGAAAATCTAGATATATATACAAAAAGAGTAAAATATCCAACCATGATTGTTTTTGTTTGTAGTAGAAAAAGATAAAAATCAGACTAGATAGAAATCCAATAGTATTTCTACAAAACAAATTATTTAATTTCGTCAGTAGCTTTTCATAATTTTGTGTATTTGAAAAATATTTTTTTTGAAAAATGCACAAGATTTAATTTGTTTTGTTATTTTTTTTGAAAATAGTTTTTTGGATATATATATATATATATATATATTTGATTATTCTTTTTTTAATTAAGGGGTGGTTTTAGTTGAATAAGTTTTTAGTTGTTTTGTTTTTTTGTTTGGTTTTGACTGGTTTATTTTTTGGTTGTACTGAAAAAACAAATGAAAATAATAATTTAAATAATAATTCTGCGGTTAATCCAGTAGTAGATAATTCTAGTAATAATAATCAAAGTGGAAATGTTAGTGAGCAAATTCCTATGCCTCCAGCATTGCCGGAGTAGGGGTGAAAAATATGAGAAAAATGATTTTAGTTTTAATAATTTTAATGATTAGTTCGATGGTATTTGCAGGAGATTATAGTTCAACAACTCAGGAGATAACAATTCCAATTGTAAAAGGTTGGAATTTGGTTCCAATGATTAATAGTTATGGTGATCAATCAGGTTGTTATGATTTAATTCAATCAATGTTTTATTATTCTACAATAAATAAACAATATGTTGGTAAATATGGATTGTCTTCATCAAATTCAAATTTAGGCACATTTTTTCCAAATGAATCAATTTTTACAAAAATAATTAATGAAGAATTCAATTGGGGTAATAAAGATAATCCTTATTATGGAGTCATTGAGTTAGGAGCTATGTGGATATATTCAACAGGAAATTGTCAATCAAAAGCGAAATATGGTTCTAATTGGATTGATTCTTCAATGAATATTCAAGAAATATTAGATAAAAAACAGTTAAAAGCTGGTTGGAATTTTATTCAACTTTCTCCTTGGATGATTGGAAAAGAATTAAAAGATATTTTAAAAAATTGTAGTGTGTTAAATGCTAATGTTTGGGATTCTCAAAAGCAAAACTGGAGTTTTACAAATTCTACTCAAGGAATATCTTTTGCAACTCAATCTTGGGGTTATTCAATAAATGAAGCTGGAATTGGAACACCAATTGTTGTCAAAGTTTCAAATGATTGTATTTTGAACTCTGACAATGCGACTGTGACTGCACCGCCAGCTTTACCAAACTAGTTTTAGTGGTTTAATTAAACCACTAATTTTTTTATTTTAAATTAATTTAATTAGCTTTTTTTTATAAATTAATTTAATTGATTTAGATTTTTTATTTAAAGCAATCTTTATAAATATCAAAATCAGTTTATACTTAGATTAAATGGTGATAAAATGGTGTCTGCAAAATTAAATAGTTTAATTAAAACTCTTAATCCTAAACAAAAGGCTTATACAGATTTTAAAATTCCAGATGTGAAAAATGGAGAATATTTATTATGTGTTTTTCATTTGTTACCTGGTGAAAAATTAAATATTCTTCAAGCGGCTGCTGAAGTTGCTGCAGAATCATCTACTGGAACAAATTTTAAAGTAAATACTGAAACACCATTTTCAAGAGAAATGAATGCTTTAATTTATCAAGTTGATTTAAAACAAAATTTAGTTTGGATAGCTTATCCTTGGAGACTATTTGATCGAATAGGAAATGTTCAAAATATTTTAACTTATATCGTAGGAAATGTGCTTGGTATGAAAGAAGTTAGTGCATTAAAACTTTTGGATGTGTGGTTCCCACCAGCAATGCTTGAACAATTTGATGGGCCATCTTATACATTAGATGATATGCGAAAATATTTAGGAGTTTATAATAGACCAATTCTTGGTACAATTGTAAAACCAAAAATGGGATTAACTTCTGCAGAATATGCTGAAGTAGCTTACGATTTTTGGGTTGGTGGGGGAGACTTTGTAAAAAATGATGAACCTCAAGCTGATCAAGATTTTTGTCCATATGAAAAAATGGTAAAACATGTAAAAGAAGCAATGGATAAAGCTGTAAAAAAAACAGGCCACAAAAAAGTGCATTCATTTAATGTTTCTGCATCCGATTTTGACACAATGATAAAACGGTGTGAATTAATTAGGGGGGCGGGATTTGAAGAAGGAAGTTATGCATTTTTAATTGATGGAATAACTGCTGGTTGGATGGCTGTTCAAACTTTAAGAAGAAGATATCCTAATACTTTTATTCATTTTCATCGAGCAGCACATGGGGCATTTACTAGACCAGAAAATCCATTTGGGTTTAGTGTTTTAGTATTATCAAAATTTGCTAGAATTGCGGGGGCTTCAGGAATTCATACTGGGACAGCTGGTGTTGGTAAAATGCAAGGCTCACCAAAAGAAGATGTGGTTGCAGCCCATAATATTGTAAATTTTAGTGATAAAGGTCACTTTTTTGAACAATCTTGGTCAAAAATACCAGAAAATGACGCTGATGCAATAAATTTAGTTCATCGTGACTTGACTCACCATATAATCCTTGATGATGATAGTTGGAGAGGGATGAAAAAGTGTGCACCAATAGTTTCAGGCGGATTAAACCCAGTTTTACTTAAACCTTTTATTGATGTAATGAATTCTGTGGATTTTATTACAACAATGGGGGCTGGAGTTCATGCTCACCCAAAAGGAACACAGGCTGGTGCAAAAGCACTAATTCAAGCTTGTGATGCTTATACAAAAAAAATTGATATTAATAAATATGCTAAAACTCACAAAGAATTAGCTGATGCAATAAAGTTTTTTTCAAAAAAAGAAAATAAAATTAAAGAATCAAAATCTTAAATTTTATTTTTTTCTAATTATTTTACTAATATTCGTGCTTGAACAATTGTTGCAATAAGTTGTATTGAACCCATAATAATAAATAAAGTTGTAAATGATCCAAAAACAATAATATACCCGCCAACAAGCACTGCCGCACCAGTAACTATTTTTTCAAGTCCTCCAGACAAACCCCATTGAAGACCAGATGATACAGTATTATCATATTTTGAGTATAATGAATCCCAAGTTGGTGTAGCCATTGCATCAGCAATTCCAAGTAATGCTTGAATAATAAATAATTGTAGTGGGTTAGATACAAACAAATATCCAAAAGTACAAATTGTGTTAAGTGCATAACCTCCAATCATTATCTTTTCTTTATGTCCATATTTATCAATTATTTTTCCAACTAAAATAAATAAAATTCCAGCAAAAATTAAATAAATTGCCCAAGCATAAGAAATATCAAGAATATCTCCACCAATTCTTTGTGCAAAAATAGCAAAAAGTGGGCCAAGTAATCCTTCTCCAAAAAACCAAATGTTTCCACCAAGAAGCAGAATTTTAACTTTATTATTTAAAGGCATAAAAGATTTAGTCAATTACTATTTATAAATTAGTTTTTAAAATTAAAAAATTATTTACAGCCCCTATGAATTTTCTTAATTTCAGACATTATTCTAGTCTTATTGTTTTTACGTGAGTGTATATTAATATGTTTAAATTGATTTCATTTAATCATTTTTTTTCTTTTCTCTTTTTCTAGTTCTGTTAAGTAGTTTTCGCCAGTGGTTACTTTTCTTCCAGTTTCTATTTCAAGATTCTTTCTTGCGTCACCCGCTATTTTTCCGCCTTTATTTGCAGCAATTTTATTTTCATCAAAACCTTGTGCGTCTTTTACTCGTGCAATTTCGGTTGTTGATCTTTCTCCAAGCATAGAAAAAATTAATTCTAAATCATTCATGTGATCTCTAAGATTTTCTTTTTTTAATTGTTTAAATTCTTTGTATTCTTGCACTGTTTTTCCAAAAGTTGCTCTACTTATTTCGTTTGTTAAAATGCCATATTCTTTTTCCTCTTTCACTCCTCTTTTTTCCCATTCATCAGTTAGTTCTTGTCTTATAATTATCCCTCTAACTCTTTTCTCTATCCAGTCTTCTGAATATCCTTTTGCCTTGTAAATTTCTCTCATTCTTTTTTGGGCTAATTCAGGATCTTGTATTTCTTGCACTCTTTCATAACCTGTTTTTGCCAACCATAATTTAAATGGTTCTGCCTTTGGTGATGGAATTGATTGAATGATTCTAAAAGCGCCTTCTGTATTGGTACAATTCATTTGTTGCTTTCCCCCAGAAGTTTGGATTGAAAGGGTATGTACAATTTGTATCCACCCTTTGGATAATTCTTCATCTCTTTGTCGCATCCGATTAATATATTGTTTAGTGTCATTTGAGTCAGTTAATGCAAAAACAATATCTTCAAGAACAAACCACCATTCTTCATTATGCCATGTTCTTCTTATTTTTTTATCTTGAAAAACTACCAGTGCTGTATTTTCGTCCATTAATAATCACTTTAATCAAATAATTCTATTATACTCATTTAAGATTCATAATTTAAACTTTTCATAATCATCTTGCCGATAGCGATTAATGATTAGATTTAATTTAAAAAAAGTTTTAGAAAAAATCATCTCTGAGTGGAATGTTAACCTGCAAACCATTTAGCAAAGTGTTTGGATTCCCAAATTTTTTACAGGCCCGCCGGGAATTGGACCCGGGTCTACTCATTAGGAGTGAGCTATACTATCCACTATACTACAGGCCTAGATACAAACTTGCTGTAAAAAAAGTTTTATAATAATACTTTTATTATAATTCCAGCACTTATTGGAACAGTCAAATTATCATTCAGGGGTAATAGTTCAATTAAAGTAGCTGTTAATCCTGCAATTATTGCGATATTTAATGGTATAAAAAAACTCATGCAAATTGTTGAAATTAAAAATAAAGTTAAAGATCCTTCAATGGTTTTCTTATAATGTTCTTGATTTATTATAAAATGTTTTCCATATTTTTTTCCAATTATTGCAGCAATTCCATCACCAAAGATTGTAGTCATTAAAGAAGCAATTGCAAGAATTGGATTATTATAAAATAAAATTAATAAAATAATTGCAGCAACAAAAAACATAATGGCAGCATACCCAGGTAATTTCTTTTCATATTGTCTTTCTACTTTTTCAACAATTTTACTAATCAAAGGGATGTGTATTTTATTCATGATTAGGAGGGATATAAATAATCCAATTAACAACATGCTTCCAATTATAATTAAACTTAGAAAGCTTCCAAGAATGTAAATTAGTATAATTAAAATTATTCCAAAAAGAATATGAAAAAATTTTCTTCTAAGTTCTCTAATCATTTTTTTCACCTGATAAAGTTTTTTATTGAATTGTAAATTTTTGATAATTACAAAATAATTAATTTATATTTTTCTTTATCTTTTCTAGAGTTTCTTTTAGTTCTTCTTTTGATGCATTTTTTGAATCACAGGGATTTAATTCATAACCTTTATCTATTGGAACAAGATGTAAATGAACATGATCAACTCCAAAACCTTCAATCGCATAACCAATTCGTTTTGAATTAAAAGTTTTTTTTAAAATTTTTCCAATCTTTTTTGCAGTTTTAAATAATTCTGAATGAATGGGTTCTTCTAAATCTAAAATGTCAGGACAATGTTCTTTTGGAATAATCATTGTGTGACCTTCTTTAATTGGATTAATATCTAAAATTGCAATAAAATTTTTATCTTCATAAAATTTAAAAGAAGGAATTTCATTTTTGATTATTTTACAGAATATACAATTTTCATCTAACATTTTTCTCACCTTTTTTTTACTAAAATCAAATAATGTCCTGTTTCAAATGGTTCAAGATTAACAATTTGTAAAATTTCAAAAACACTTTCAAGTTTTTTCTTTTCATTTTCAAGAATTTTTTCTTTTTTTTCACTTTGAGAAATACTAAGTGTCTTTAAACTAAGTGCACCTAAACAATTTTTCTTTAAAAAAACTGCGTTTTTTAAAAATATTTCAGTTTGATCTTTTTGTGAAACATCTTGAAATAATGCATCAACTCCATCTTCTAAATATTCTTTATAATTATCAACTATTCCTGCATCACTTAAAATTGGTAAAATGTTTTCTCTTTTTTCACTTAATTTTACAAGTTTTTGCATTGCTATCTCACTTAAATCCACACAAAATATATTTCCTTCTTCGCCAACAATGTCAGAAACATGACTTACTGTAGTTCCTTCTGCACTTCCTAAATAAAGCACAGTTGCTCCTTTAAAAAAAATATTTTCTTTTAAACCATTAGTTAATCCTGCACAATATTTTGATTTAAATGGATTCCATTCTCTATAATTGATTCCATTTTCAGTAATTAGTTTTTCGCCATAAACTCTTCCATCAATAAAAGCATGAGTGTATAAATTTCGACCTTTAGAATATATCTCATTAAATTTTTTTTCCATAATTAATTTATATAAAATTAATTATAATAAGCTTTGTATACTTTGATTAATTATTTTAAAAGTGTTTTTAATGAATGATATTTATATGCAAGATCATAATTTAGATGTTTATATTTTATCCATACATCATGGTTCGGCTGATGCTTTGTATAAAGGAATAAAGCCTCATGAATTTAGAAAACGATTTGAAAATTATTTTAATCCAATAAAAGTATATTTGTATGAAACCATACCAATTGGTAAAATTACTGGTTATATTATTTTTGATAAACCTATAATAGATAATCCTGAAAATTTGATAAATTTATTAGAAAAAAATAAATATGATACTAAAGATAAATTAAATAACTATTTTTTAGGTGTAAATAAAGCATTTGCTTTGCCGGTATTAAAAATTATAAAATTTAATAAAGAAATAAGTTTAGAAGAATTAAAAAGTGCAAATGTAGGATTTTTGCCCCCAATGTCTTATATTAAATTAAATAAAAATATTAAATTAAATGATTATTTGAAAAAAAAAGAAATTTAAAGTTTGCTAATTTTTTCTTCGATTTCTTTTTTTAGTTCTTTTGCTTTGTTTCCTGTTCCAAAATAATCAATTTTTACAGCAATAGATAATTTTCCAGCTAAAATTCTTGCAGCTTTTCCTCTTTTATTTTTAGGTAATTTTTGTAAATATGGATGATTAAAAATAAGTCCATGTTTTGGACATTTTCCTCGTCTTTTTAAGTGGTTAAATAAAGCTTTACTTGCTCCAAGTAATTGCATTGTTGAAGATGGAATTAACATTAATTTTTTCTTACTTCCTGCTTCTGATAAAATCTTAGCTCCAAGAATTGATCCAGCAATTTCTGAAAAATTAGGTAATTCTTTTTTCATTTCACTTTCAATAAATTCAGTTAATCTATCTTTTTCTTCTTCAATAGATTTTTGATTTTTAATTAATTCTTCAAACATAATACTAGATTCGCCAGTTGGATTTCTTTTTTTCCAGTCACTAATATTTTCAGCCATTAAGTTACTAATAGTTTCAAGATCACTAATAATATTTACAGCTTTTATAATGTGAACTTCGTTAAGTGCAAGATTTTCTTCAATCTCTCTTTGAGTTTTTCTAATTAATTTTTTTCTTAAGTCTCTTCTATCCATAATATTCGTGTCCATTAATTTATTGTTTTTCATCTATTTAAATTCAATTATTCCTTAAACCCATCTTTAAAAAATGATTTTAATTTTTCATTTAATTCACTAATCTTTATTCTTATTTGTTTTAATGAATCTCTTTCTCTAATTGTTACTGTGTTATCTTCTAATGTTTGATGATCAACTGTAATACAAAATGGAACACCAATTGCATCAAGTCTAGAATATCTTTTTCCAATACTTGCAGTTTCATCGTAATAAACTCTATAATCATCTAATTCTTTCATTATTTCTTTTGCTTTTTCTGGTAGATTATCTTTTTTTAATAAAGGTAATAATCCAATTTGTATTGGAACTATGTTATATGGTAAAGAAAGAACTGTTCTTTGTGCATCTTCTCTTCTAAAAAATGCTAAGTCAAGTAATGCATAAAATGGTCTATCCACACCAAATGCAATTTCAATTACATCAGGGACAATTTTTTCTCCATTTTCAAGTCGAACATTTAATTCTTGTTTTGAAAATTTTGCATGTTGATTTAAATCATAATTTGTTCTATCACTTATTCCAACCATTTCTACCCAACCAAATGAATTTAATAAAATTTCAAGATCCCATGTATCATCACTATAAAATGCTTTTTCATCAGACCAATGTTGTCTAAATCTAATTTTGTCTTTTGGAATTCCTGCACTAGTTAATATTTCATAACTTAACCATAAATTCCAAGCATAAGCTTTATTCTTTAAAACTTTATTTTTTATTGCATCTTCAACTGTTATTTCAATCCACTTTTTTTCTGTTTTTTGCATTTCTTCAGTCCAAAGTGGAAGTTTTATTTTTTTTATATCTTCAAATAATTCAAAATTTTGTTTCATTTCTTTACTTAAAAACATTTGGGATTCGGCTTGTGTAAATTCTCTTTGTCTTAGTAAATGTTGACGAGGAGAAATTTCGTTTCTAAATGCTTTACCAATTTGAAAAACTGTAAAAGGTAATTTTTGTCTAAAAAATTGTGCGTATCTTTTAAATGGGAGGTAAGTTGTTGTTGCAGTTTCTGGTCTGTTGTAAGCAACAATATCTCTACCAATTGTGGTTTTCATCATTAGACTATGTCTTTTAATTTCAAGATTAAATCTACCTTTACAAGATGGGCAAGTAACTTCTTTTTCTTTAATAGTTTCAATCAATTGTTCATCTTTAAAAGAATCAGCAGCAATTCCAGTTTGTTCTTCAATTAATTTATCTGCTCTAAAAGAACTATTACATTTTGAACAACTAATTACGGGATCATTAAATCCATCAAGGTGTCCCGATGCTTTCCAAATTATTTCAGGACTTATTAGTGGAAATTCCATTTCAAAAAAACCATTTTTAATAAATACTTTTCTAATTGTGTTTTCAAGATTATTTTTCATTGCTTTTCCAAGTAAGCCATAAGAGTAAAATCCAGCCATTGGAGAATATAGTTCAGGTTCTGGTCCATAAATAAAGTCTTTTTCAGCCAAGTATTTAGCTAGCTCTAATTGAAATTCTTTTTTTTCATTTAAACTTTCTTTATTTTCAGCCATATAAATCACTTTTGAATTTTTGTTTAAATATTTCTCTTATATAAAGTAATAAAAAGGTTATTCTATGTAATTTTTTGTGTAAATATGCAAAATTTAGAAGATTTAAAATCACAAGCAGTTAATTTTTTAGAATTAGAAAATATAAAAAAAATTCTTATTGTTACTGATGATGACGAAGATGGGTTTACTAGCGCCTTACAAATGAAGAGATTTTTAGAAATAAATAAACAAAAAGTTGATGTTTTTTTTAATGATAAAAATGATAAAAAAAAGATTTATTTTAATAGAAAATTAGATCAATTTAAACCTGATTTTTTTGTGTTTCTTGATTTAAGTGAAGACATTGTAAATCAAAATTTAACTAGTATTTCAAATCAAACAGATAATAAAATTAAAGTTTTAATTTTTGATCATCACCCTTCTCCAACTAATTTTGTGTTTAATTCAAATGTTGTTTCTTTAATCATTAAACCTCAATTATTTTCAATTAATGCCCCTTCCCAATATCCTACTTGTAAAGTAGTTTATGATTTTTTTGGTAAAGATTTTGATAAAAGTGATTTTTTTACAGTAGTTGGTTTAATTGGAGATACTGCTGGAAGTGAATGGCTAGATTTTATTAAAAATGTTGAAGAAAAATATTTAGCAAAAAGTCAATTTGAAAAATCTTATTTTGTTGAAGTTGCAGATACAATTAAAACAATTTGTTCAGTATATACTGATCAAAAAATAATGTTATTTAATGTACTTTATGAATCTCACTTAGCAGATATTAAAGAATCAAACTTTTTTAAATTAAAAGATGAATACATTAAATTAATTGAAAGTGAAAAAGATAGATTTTTTCAAGAAGCAGAAAAATTTGATGATTTAGAATTAATTTTTTTTGAAGCTAAACCGCATACTGCTTCAAAATTATCTAATATTTTATCTAGTGAATTAAAAGATAAGACAGTTGTAATTTATTCATTTGATGGAAATTTAGCAAAAGGGTCATTTAGACGAAGTGATTTTAAGGTAAATGTTGGAAAGGTGATCAATGAATCATTAAAAAATATTGATGGTGCACAAGGGGGGGGACACGTTCCTGCTGGTGGATTTGGTTTACCAAAAGAACATTTTAATAATTTTAAACAAAATGTAATACATTATTTAAAAGAAAATTATTACAAAAACTAATTTTAGTAATTAGTTAATTATTAATTTTAATCAATTTTTTTAAATTTTAATAATTATTAACTAAATAATCTAATAAAAGATAAAATTGATTTTCTAATTATTCTTTTTCGTCTAATTTTTTTCTTGTATGGATTAAGATTATTTTTAACAAGTATTTTTGACCAGTTTTCTTTTATCCATTTGTCTGATTTTTCTTGTATTTCTTTCCAACCTAGGCGAGCAAGTTCTTTCTCAACTACTCCTCCCTTATGGGGGTGTTTATGTTTTCGCTCTTGATTACTTGCAAAGCCTTGAAAATAGTGTGTTAATTCATGCATTATTACATAATCTAAAACATATTCTGGCACATCTAAATCAAAAAGAAGGGGATTAATTTCAATTAAAGACCCATAATCTTTGTGGTTTAAAGTTTTTATGTGACCTAATGTTCTTTTCCATCTTTGACCAGTTTTAACAACAAGTAAATTAGTAATTTCTTTAGTTGAAAAATTTTCACGAATAAGCTCTGCAGTTTTTTTACTTAAATAATTATTATAATCATTTATGTTTTGCATATTTTATAATCATATTAAATATTTTTAAATTAACTTAAACTATTTTTAGAACAAAATTTGATTATATAAAATAAGTTTAATTAATATTTAATTTAATAAAAATTAATTTTAATTAGCAATTACTTTTAATATAGTTTTTGTATCGCTTAAATTTGTTTTTATTTGAATGCTATATTCTCCAGAATAAATATTTCTATTTGGATCTCTTCTCACAATACAACTTACTTCTCTATAATTTCCAGCTTCTACATTTTCAAAACTTTTTGTAGGGCAATAAATAATTAATTCATTTGATTTAGTATCAACAATTAATTCAAGATTTTTAGTATCTTTACTATTATTAATTAAAGTTAAAATTAGTTCAGCATTGTTTTTTGGATCTTTTGTTAAATCAAGTGGATTATTTTTCCATCTAACACCTATTGCATTACTTTCTGTTAAATTAACAAAATAATTTATTGCAACAATGGCAATAGCAAAAATTAAAATTAATATTACTACTATTCCTAGAGAACTTGTTATTAAATCGCTTATTCCACCATTGTTTAAAGATGGTTTTTTAATTTTTGGAATAATATTGCCAATATTTGGTCGTGGACTATATATAGACATATAATCTAATTATAATACAACTAAGTTAAAAACTTTTTTGGTCGAGTAAATTTAGGGTAAAGTGAACAATTGATCGTCTGTTGCATCAAAAAGATGTGCTCTAACACCACTATCTAGCCAAGCATGGGCATAAGAAAAAGAAGCAAGTGCAGTTAAATAATCTTTTTTTTCTTTAAAAAATAAGCCATCTGAATAATAATTTTTAGCCATTGATAAAAAATCTAATGCAATTTTTTTTTCTTTTTCATTTAAATTGGGTTTAACTTTAATTTCATCTATTCCCTTTTTAGTTATTTTTGCATATTTTTCAACTTTTTCAATAATTATTTTATCATCCATAAAATTCACTTTTATTTAATATTCATGATTAATTTAATTATATAAATTTTCAAGACATTCTTTTTCTTTTTCATTTATTTTTCCACTAATAATTAAAGTTTGTGGATATAATTTTTCTACTTCACAACTATTGATTATTTTTTCTTTTCCAATAATTATTTTTTGATTGTCTGATCCCATGCAAACTAATCCAATATAATTAAAATTATTTTCTTCATTGTGTCTTTTTTCAATTTCATTGATAATTTCAATTGCTTCTTTACAATTCATTAATCTTGTTGGACTTTGATCTTTTTTAATATCAAGTAAACAAAGTGTATGTAATCCATTTTTTTGATTTTCTTTTATTTGATGATAAAATGATTCTGGTTTAAAATTATCTAATTGGTAGCAAATTGTTACAGTTCTGCCAAATTTATACTCATCAAGTCCAGATTCAGCAATGTAATTTGTAATTGAAATGCCAGGGATAATTTTTATTTTGATTCCTTTTTCTTTTGCATCAAGTAAAAATTGAATGTGTGTTGTTGCAGTTAATGCATTTCCAAAAATCATTAATGCGATATTTTTATCTTTTGCAATCATTAATTTTTCAGGTAATGATTCTTCAGTTTCTATTCGATTTATTACTTTAAATTCTTTTTCAATGATTTGTTTAAGTTCATCTAAATGACCTTGTGAATATTGACTAGTGTATTCTTCAAGATATATTTCATCACACTTTTGTAAAGCTTCTTTTGCTTCTATTGTCAAGTGACTAGGTTTAAGTCCAATTCCAATTAAATATAACATGTTTATCAAATAGTTTAGAATTAGAAAAGTTTAATAATTGTTGAATTGTTTATCTTGTTATGGGTAAAATATATCGTGCAGTTGGAATGGATCCTTTTAGTTCAAGACGAAAAATGTTTGGTGAAAAACCAAATTTTCGAAAAAAAAGATTGCCTACTCCAAAAGTTAAAATCAAAGTTCCTAAACCAAATGCAATTGATTTGATTTTACATTCTAAATTAAGTCCAAGAGAACAAGCACTTGCAACTGAAATAATTTTAGAATTACAAAAAAATAATTTGCTTGGTGTTGAAGAATTATCGCTTAATCTTTCAAAAAAAGCTAAACAAATAAATTTTAAATTAAATAACCAAGGCACAACCCAATCAAGTGTTGTGACATTATATAGAAAATTAATTACTTTAAAAATAATTCACGTTGGACCACTAGCTAAAATTAATTAAATTATTCCAAGTTTAAATAAACTTGCTAATCCAGTTGCAAGTCCAAGTATTGCAATTATTAATTTAACAAAATTTACTAATTGTTCTTTATTCTCATTTTCTTTTAAATAATCATCAAGTGAATAACAAATTAAAATTGCAATTATTAATTTTATTATTACAAATAATCCTGGATGAATTTGTATAATTACATTTGATAATACATGTTGCTCTGAAAAATTAAAAAATGCTATTGCGATTGCAGAAGCAATTCCATCAAAACCTTGCCCAATAACAATAAAATAATTTAATTTGTCATTAAGGATTTTATATTTTGTAAATTTATTTATTAAATAACAAACTAGTGAAGCAACTCCAAAAATTAAAATTGTAACTCCTAAAAAAACTGGCCATTGATTAAAATGTAATAAGTTGTATATTAATGGAAAAGCCATTATAATTAATCCAAAGTAAAATAATCGTTTTAATTTAATTTCTTTCCAAATTTCACTTATTAAAAGTCCAATTATTACTAAACTAAATGTTAGTATCCAAATTCCGGGTGTAAAAAAATAAAATCCAATTTCAAGGGGATTAGCTGTTTTTCTAATTAAATCTGACACAAGTAATCCTGCTTCAACTTGGTGCATAATCACTCTCATTGAAATTCCAAATAAAATATAGGGTAAAAGTGCAGTTAAAAAATTATTATTAAATTTAATTTTTTTATTTAATAAAAAATAAATTGCTACACACGCGAAAATCATTAAAATTAAATAAATTACCGTGTTTACTAAATTGTATCCTGAATTTGCTGGATTAATGATTGGGTCTATAAAAAAGTCTTTAATAAAATCCATAAAGAAACTTAGATTGTTAATCTTTTAAATACTTTTATTGTTATTTTCTTTATACTTGTGGTTGTGAATTTTGTGGAATCTAATAATTTGAAAAGTGCGTTAAAAAGTAGTTTAACAAAAACTGAATTTGCTTTTGCTCCAAAGGCTTTTGATTCTTTTGGGAATATTGCAGTTATTGAAATACCAAAAGAATTAGATAAAAAAAAGAAATTAATTGGTGAAACTTTACTTAAATTAAATAAGAGATTTGAAACTGTTTGTTCAATTGAAAGTGATCATGAAGGTAAATTTAGAGTTCAAAAAGTTAAAGTTATAGCTGGTAAAAAAAACTTAATTGCAACTTATAAAGAATCTGGTGTTACATTAAAGGTTCCTCTTGGTGAAGTATTTTTTTCTCCAAGACTTTCTAATGAAAGATTAAGAATTGCTAAAGAAATTAAAGATAATGAAATTGTTGGGTGTTTTTTTTCAGGGGTTGCACCTTATCCAGTAGTTTTTGCTAAAAATTCAAAAATGAAAAAAGCAGTTGCAATTGAATTAAACCCATCTGCTCATAAATTTGCAATTGAAAATGTAAAATTAAATAAATGTGTTGATAGAGTTGATTTAATTAAAGGTGATGTTAAAAGACAGTATAAAAAATTTCCAGCTTATTTTGATAGAATTGCTATGCCCTTACCTCATACTGGATATCAATTTCTAAAAGAAGCATTTTTTTGTATCAAACCAAATGGAATAATTTATTTTTATGAAATTGTTCAAAAAGGAGATTTTGATTTAGTAAAAAAACAAATTTTTGATTGTGCTAAAGAATCAGGTAAAGAAGTTAAAATTTTACGAATGAATAGAGTAAGACAATTTTCTCCAACAAAAGAACAAGTTGTCTTTGATATATTGGTTACTAATTAAATTGATAAAAATATTAATCCAATAAAAATTATTACTAATGATATTGTTTTTTGTATAATTATTTGTTTTGAATAATTTTCATTAAAAAAGTTCGGTATTAAATATGCAAAAAGTATTCCTAAAATAAAAACATTTGCTGATTGTATCCCGCCAACTAACTGAACAATTCCAATTGGAACTGATAAAAGAGCAAGACTTCTTAGTACTATTCCAACAATATTTATAATTTCATTTAAAATATTTATTTTAATTAATGCGCTTTGTTTAGTTAACTTTTTTATTAAACTTTTTCTTGAGTCTTTAAATAAAATCAATAATATTATTCCAAGAAAGACATATCCTGTATATTGCCAAAAACTAGCTGTTGTAAAATCAATACTGATTGCAAAAATTTTAAATATTAGGTCATTTAGACAAATTATTCCTGATGCTAAAAACATATATATTAAAACTTTTTTATTTAGCTTTATTTCTTTAAAGTCTATTGATATTAATATTGTTCCAAAAATTATTAATATGCAAGCAATTAGTTGATTATAAGTTATTGTTTCTTTTAAAAATATCCAGCCTAAAATTAATCCAATTATTGGGATCATTTGAAACAAACATATTACTGTGTTAGTGTCTGCTAAATCAAGTGATTTAAAGTATGGGAAAAGATATAGCAAAAACATTGCTCCATTTAATATTAATATGATTGCAGTTAATGGATTAATAAAAATTACTTGTGGCTTTAAAATATAAAAAATTGGAATTATTAAAATACTTATAAAACAAGAAATTATTATCAATCCTATAATATTATTATTAAAATGTTTTTTCACTAGATATTTATCAATATAATTTGTAATTGCAAAAAGTATTGTTGCAATTAATGTAAGGATTAACCATTCCATAATTATTATATATTAAGTTAATTTAATAAATTAATTTCTCACTTATTTTAGGACATTTTTTTCTTTTCAACCGAAATTTATTTAATAACCTCCACTAATTATAAATTATGATTTATGATGTTGCAATTATTGGTGCTGGTCCAGCTGGTTTAACCGCTGGGATTTATGCATCACGATATGGTCTAAAAACAATAATTATTGAAAAAGGACTTTATGGTGGAACAGCTTCATTAGCATCACATGTAGAAAATTGGCCAGGTATAGAAAACATTAATGGTATGGAACTAATGATGAAATTTAAAGATCATGCAGTAAATTCTGGAACTGAAATAGAATTAAATCAAGTTATTGAAATTAAACAAGTGGAAAATTCAAATTTTAATCTTATTTTGCAAGGTAACCAAATTGAATCAAAAACAATAATTATTGCAGTTGGTTCAAAATCAAAATGGCTTAAAGTTCCAGGCGAAAAAGAATTATTAAATAAAGGAATTCATTTTTGTGCAACATGTGATGGGCCGATGTATAATGAAAAAATTGTTGCTGTTATTGGCAGTGATAATAGAGCAGTAGAAGAAGCAAAATATTTGTCAACTGTGGCAAAAAAAACTTATTTAATTTCATCAAAAGAAATTATGGCTGATAAAGCAATTACTTCTAATTTAGAAGGTATTGAAATATTAACAAACACTTCAGTTTTATCTTTTGAAGGAAAAGATAAACTTGAAAAAATTAATCTAAAAGAAAATTCTGGAAAAAATTATCAAATAGATTGTGATGGAGCATTTATTTTTATTGGAAGTGTTCCAAATACTGAAATTGTAAATGTAAAAAAAGATGAAACTGGAAGAATTATTGTTGATGAAAAAATGCAAACAAACCAATCTGGAATTTATGCTGCCGGAGATTGTATAAAAAAAGAGTTAATGCAAATAATCACTTCTGCAAGTGAAGGTGCAAAAGCTGCACATTCTGCAATGTTTTATATAAATTCAAAAAAATAATTTTATAATTTTTAAAATTAGTTATCAATTTGTTTATTCTTTAATTTCTTTTCTTTTAGCAATAAAATCATTTTCATTAAAATCAATTGTTATCCCTCTTAAGAATCTTTCAAGTTTTTTATTAACAATTATTTTTGGTTCTTTATTGACCATAATATCTTTTTCTAATATTTTCATTGTAGTATCAAAATCAAACCCACCATATGAAGGAAAAATTCGAACATATTTCATCTTACTTTTATTTAATCTTTCTTTTAATTCACTAATTGCTTTTTCACTAAATTGAATTTTTTCAAGCGTATTAAATAATTTTATTCGTTGGTTTATTTTGTTCATTAAATCTTTTATTTCTTCATTTGTTTTTCCATGTGCCTTTGCACCTTCTTCAACAGTTTCATTTGCTGAAGCATGGCAGCCTGCACAACCAAGACCTTCACTTGACAAAACATATCCAGTTTCAGGATGTTTATCAATCAATTCCATTAAATTAATTTTTTTTGAAACCATATGGATTTCATTGACACATTCAATTAAATACTTTTCTTTTGTCCGATCATTACAAAAAAAGCATTTTCTTTTTTAATTAACCATCTTATTTCATCAATAATTGGTGTATTAAATTTAGGTTTTGAAGCAATAAATTCAATATTGTTCTGATTAAACCATTTTAGAATCTCATTTATTGAATGGTATGATTCGTGTGTTTGTCCATATTTATCAGCCAGCCAAGACGGGCTATTATTTGTTTTAAATAATTTTTTTCCAAGATTAATTCTTTTGTCAATATCTTTCCCAGCAAATATTCTAAGGACTATTCTTTTTAATCGATGTCTAAATCTGGAATATTTGTTATAAATTCCAACAATTATTATTCCATTTTTATCTAAATGATTCGTTGCAATTACAAATCCTTTTTTTGCATCAACTGTGTGATGCAAAGATCCAAGAGCAATAACCACATCATATTTTTTATTATCTTTAAATTTTAATATATTTTCATTTAAAAAATTAATTTTGGTATTTAATTTTTTTGATGTTTCTTTTGCCTTATTAATTGAAGATTTTGATAAGTCAATTGCTTTTACATTTGCACCAAAAAGTGCTAAACTATTTGCTAATTCTCCAGTTCCACAACCAAGTTCAAGCACATTTTTATTTTTCCAAAAATTTAAGTCTTTGTTAAAAATTTGAGATATCCACTTAATGTATCTTAATGCATCTTTTTTAGAATTAATTCCTTTATTTGGATAAGGATATTTTTCATAAAGACTTTTAACACTTTTTTCATTTTCTATTTGGCTATTAGTATATTTCATAAAAATTATTTAATTAAAAATGAATAAAAATGTTAATATTTAAGTTTAATATTTTTCTAATTAGATATTTGTCATGAAATAAATTATTATTGATCCAACAAAAGCCAAAACTATTGCACTAGTAATAAAATCAAAATTAAATTCAATAGTAAAATTTAATCCAATAAATGCTACTGCGCTAATAAAACAAATAATCGCAAAAATAGTGAGAATTGTTCTACTTAAAGTATTTTTTAATTTTATTCCTTTTAATTTAGCTTCATCAAAATTAGTTTTTAATTCTAAAATTTCTTTTTCATTTTCTTGAGTTTTTATTTCTAATTTGTCATTGATCTGAGCAATTTTTTGAATAGTTTCTTTATTTCTATCTTCAATTTCTTTTACATTTTGTTCCAAATCTTTTCTAAACAAATTCATATTTTCTTTTAGCTCTTTCTTATAATTGTCTTTTTCTTTATTAAATTCTTCAATATTATATTTTGTAATTTCATTTTTTAATTCAACTTTTTTTATATCTAATTCTTCTTTCATCATTTTATTAATTTCTGAACTAAGTAATGTAAAAGTATCGGCTTGTGCAATCAAAAGTAATCTTTTTGCTTGATCTTCATTAACATTTAAAGATTTTAAAGTTGAAATGATTTTTTCTTCAGGTTCGTTTTCTCTAACCATTTTCTGAATAACTTTTATTATACTAGTTTCACCCTGTGACGGGGCTTGATAATTATCTTGTGATGAATTATTTCTTTTTAATAAATTTTCAATCATATCTATATCACTTTATTAATATTATTATAACTTTCTATTTTGAAATAATTATTGGAATAAATTTATTTGAAAAAACAAGATATAGTCCTTTATTTTGATCAAATATTATTGACTCTTTTTTATTAAGTATATCTTTATAAAAAACTTGATTTAAGTCAGATAATCTAATTATACTTAAATTTGTAATCTTTTCAGTAGTCATGTTTGTTATTTTAATTTGATTATTATTATCAATTTCTTGCATTAATCCAAATCTTAAATTCAATATTAAAAAAATAAATATAAATGAAATTATAAAAAATTTTATTGCTTTTTTTAATTTTTTTTTCCCAAATTGCTCTTCATATCGTTTAACTACCGAATAAGGTATTTTTGGTTTTATAAAATCTGAATTATTTGGTTTTTTTTGATTAGTGTATTTTTCTATATCAAATTTGGAGTTAACTCTTTTTGTTTCTGTTGAATTTGGTATTTTTGACATTAATTCGTCTTCTATATTTATTTTTCCCATAATAAATTATATGTTTTATCTAATTTAAAGATTACTTAATTAAATTTTCTTTATATAATTTTATTATGGATAAGATAATTGGGTTAATTGACATTGATTATTTTTATGCTCAGTGTGAAATTATAAAAAATCCTGAATTAAAAAACAAGCCTGTTGTTATTTTTGTGGAAACAATTAGAGAGGGGAGTGGAGTAGTTGCAACTTCTAATTATTTAGCAAGAAAACTAAAAATTTCTTCAGGTATGCCTTTTAGTCTTGCAAAAAGATTAGCTGATAAAAATACTGTGTTTATAAAATCAGATAAAGATTATTATGAAGAAATTTCAAAAAAAGTTTTTGAAATAATTGATTATTTTTTAGAAAATGTTGAACAAGTTTCTATAGATGAAGCATATATCGATTTGACTAATAATGAAGGTTTTGATAAATCAGTTGAAATTGTAAAAAAAATTAAAGAAAGAATAAAATCAGAAACTGGGTTAACTTGTTCAGTTGGGATTTCATTTAATAAATTTTTAGCAAAAATGGCATCTAATGAAAAAAAACCTGATGGATTATATGTTATAAAAAAGCCAGATTATTTAAATTATTTAAAAAATAAACCTATTGACTTACTTCCAGGGGTTGGTGAAAAAATAAAAGATAATTTAAACAAAATTGGAGTAAAGCAAATTCTTGATTTAAATAATAAATCTTTAGACGAATTAATTGTTATTCTTGGTCAAGCAAAAGCAAAAACTTTTTTTTCTTTTGTAAATGGAGTTGATGATAGATTAGTTATTTCAAATAGAGAAAAACAACAAATCTCAAAATTAATGACTTTAAAAAAAGATTCGCTTATTTTAGAAGAAATTTTACCAACTCTTTATCTTATGTGTGATTTAATATCTGTTGAAGTTAACAAATCAAAAAAATCTTTTAGAACTTGTTCGTTAATTATTATTAATTCAAAATTTGAAACAATTACAAAATCTAAAA
Source organism: Candidatus Iainarchaeum sp. (assembly GCA_028691435.1). GTDB lineage: Archaea > Iainarchaeota > Iainarchaeia > Iainarchaeales > JAAZKV01 > JABIDZ01. The sequence goes on along the minus strand of JAQUZG010000005.1, from coordinate 30,227 downwards.
CAATTAATGATTTTATTTCTGTCTCAAAACTTAAAGAAATTGAATATTTATTGTTAAAAGAATATCTTGATGAATATAAGTTCGCGATACGTAGAATTGGGGTAAAAGTATCAAACTTCAATATTGATTTTGGAGCTCAAAAAAAATTATTTGAATTTTAATTAAATTAATTTTATATAATATGAAATTAAAAAATTGTTGAATATTTATTATATTATTTGGGTTTTTTTTATGGAATTAGTTGAACACAAAAAATTAAGAGCTAAAAAAATTCTTTTTTTACTTAAAAAAAATTATGGATTTGTTCCAAATTTATTTTTAAATTATTCTACTGATGCACAAATGCTAGTGGCGATTATTCTTTCAGCACAAAGCACAGATAACCAGATAAATAAAGTTACAAAAAAATTATTTAAAAAATATAAAACCGTAAATGATTTTGCTAATGCAAAAAAGCAAGTTTTTGAAAAAGAAATTTATTCCACTGGGTTTTATAAACAAAAAGCAAAAAACATTATTTCTTGCTTTTTAATAATTAAATCGAAATTTAATTCAAAGATTCCACTTAATATGTCTGATTTAATTTCTTTACCAGGGGTTGGAAGAAAAACAGCGAATTTAATTTTATTAAATAAAGGGATTGTTGAGGGCATTGCTGTTGATACTCATGTATTTAGATTGTCAAGAAGATTTGGTTTATCAAAATCTAAAAATGCAAATGATGTTGAAAAAGACTTAAAAAAAATTTATAAGAAAATTGATTGGCCAAATATAAATAAACTATTTATTACACATGGAAGAAATTTATGCACAGCAATAAATCCAAAATGTGATAATTGTTTTCTAAATAAAAAATTTGATAATAATTCAAATATTTGTCTAAAAATTTTTAAAAAATAGTCTATTTTTATCTAATTTTAATGATATATTTTACTAACTTTTTTTGATTTTTTAGTTTGCTTTTAAAACAATAATTTTTATTAACTAGGGCATCATAACTATAATTATGCATAGAAAAACTATGTGAAAAGAGTTACGGGGTGTAACTTAACTCGGTTAGAGTACCAACACATGTTATTTGTGACACCCCCTCTGCTCCCAAAAACAAACTTTTTTTCATTTTATCAATTACTTTTATATTTCTTTTATTCCCTATTATTTAGGTGATGTTATATGTCTAAAATTATTGTTTATTCTACAACAATGTGTCCGTACTGTGTTATGGTTAAAGATTGGCTAAAATCAAAAAAAGTTTCTTATGAAGATATCAATGTTGGAATTGATCATGATAAAGCAAAAAAAATGATTGAAAAAAGTGGGCAATCTGGTGTTCCAGTTATTGAAATTGATGATGAAATAATTATTGGTTTTGATAGAGCAAAAATAGAAGAAGTTTTAAAATCAAAAAAATTAATTTAAAACAACTTTTTATTTTTTATATTTTCAGTTATCTTTTCTATTGATGCCATAGTTAAAGTTAACATAATTAACCATAATATCCAAAAATTTGGATTTTCAATAGAAACTAATTTTAAAACTTGAAGAAACAAAATAACTAAATAAATTGCTGCCCAAATTAAAAATCCTTTTATGATTCCTTTAACCCACCACTTATTATTAAATAATCCATTACTTCTAATTCGTTGGGTTTGTCTTGGAATAACTTCTTGATAATTTTCTTCATCTTCAATAGGGGGGTCTAAATCATTTGATTCAGCATAATTTTCTTCATCTAATTCTCGATCATCTATTTCTTCTTCATTGTCAGGATTTCCATAAATCATTTCGGCATTTTTTTTCATTTGATTATTTTTTCCATTTAAAATTTGTTTTGTTGAAGATTCAATTTCTTCTTTTCTTTTCTTTAATTGTTCCATTGATTTCTTTTTTTTCCATTTACTATATCTACTTTCACTAGAATCATAATCTACTACTGAATATTCATCATTTTCATTATATTCTTTATCTTCATCATTTAAATCATAATCTTCATTTTCTTCTCTAAAATTTTCATTCATATTTCTTGACATATTTCCTTTGTAAGGTACATAAACTGGTTTTTCAACAATAAATGTTTTTACTCTAACTCTTTCTTGATTCTTTAAATTTTTATTAGATTTAGAATTAGTTTTTACTTTTTTTTCCACTTTTTTCTTATTGCTCATAATTTAATACTTTTAAAGAAGTATTTAAATTTTAGGTTTAGATAGTTTCTTGCAATTTTGCTAATTCTTCATTCAATTTTATAAAAATTGTCCCAAAAAATTCTTCTTGATAAGCAATTAATTTTTGATTATTCATTAAAAAAAGAACTGGTAAAAAAGTATTTACTAAAGTATCAGATTCATTATTTTCTATCAAATTATCAAACAAAACTATTCCTTGGCTATCTACTTTATTTTTTATTAATGTATATACTTCATCCATTTTATCCTCTATATTTACTGTATCAAAATTTAATTCCATTCTTGGAATATTTCTAGTGTTTGATTTTTTAGGATTTGTTTTATGGATTATATCCTCTATACTTGCAACAAGTTCATCAAGTGTTATTTTACCTTCTCTAAATTGCCTATTTGCAACCAAATCAGGTAATTCTTCAAGTTCAAGTTGTAATTTTTCAGGATTGATCTCTTCTTCTTTTTCATCTTCTTCAATTGAAGATAATTTTAAATATTTACTTTTAGTTTTAACTAATATTGCACATGCAAGTATTGCATTAGCTGGAACTCTAAGACATTTACTTTCAAGTTGATTAATTTTTTCTAAATATTTTTGAGTTAATAAACAAACATCAATATTCCAGGGATCCATTTTTTCTTTACTTACTAAATCAATTAAAATAGTTTTCCATGCTGGTTGATCAATTAAGTCTACTAAATCCATTTGAGAATAATCTCGTTCATAAGCATTTTCTGTTGGCATATTTTCTTCAATATTTAAACTTTTATCAATTATTTCAATTGAATCAATTTTATTCTTCATAATATAATAAGAGCGAAGTAATTTTTATTCTTTTCTAAACAATTCACAAATGTATTTATATAAGTTAATTGTTTTATATCTAATAATAGGTGATTGATGTGGTTGAAAGAATAAAAAGTGGAATTCCTGGTTTAGATGAATTAACTTTTGGAGGTATTCCAAAAGGAAGTAATATTTTAGTTTCTGGTGGAACAGGGACTGGTAAGACAATATTTTGTACTCAATATTTATATAATGGGGCAATAGAATATGGTGAACCTGGATTATTTGTTACTCTTGAAGGAAATGTAAAAGATATTTCTTGGAATATGGAAAATTTTCAATGGGATATTAAAAAATTACAAGATCAAAATATGTTAACAATTTATAGACTTAATTTGTCAGCTATTGATGATCTTGAAACTGTTCAAAAAAGAATTGACGAACAACTTGATGAAATTGCAAAAGAAATTGAAGAAATTAATGCAAAAAGACTTGTTATTGATTCAACAACTGTTTTTGGAGCATATTTTAATCCAAGTATTTTAAGAACAACATTATTTCAATTTACTGATAAATTAAAGACTCTTGGATGTACAACATTTTTAACTTCTGAAACTGCTCCAACAAAAAACGTGTTGTCAGCATATGGTGTTGAAGAATTTGTTGTAGATGGAATAATCAATTTACAATTTACCCCTCCAAATAGAAGTATATTTATTAGAAAGATGCGTGGGACAGACCATGATAAGAGTCCTCATCCATTAATAATAAATTCAAAAGGAATCTCTGTTAATTCAAAAGATTCTATGCTTTGGGAATCTATTAAATAATTTTTGAATTTTTTTAAAATTTGATTTAAGAAGAAAATTCTTCTTAAATTACAATTACTTCTTATTTTTTATTTCTTCAATTTTTTCAATTGCTTTTTCTATTGATTGTTTTGGAGCAACATTTCCATCATATTTTTTTAATAATCCTTTTTTAGAATAATACTCAATTAAAGGCATTGTTTTTTCAATAAACGTTTGATATCTTTTTCTAATAGTTTCTTCTTTATCATCATCTCTTTGAATCAATTTTTCATTATCATCATCACAAAATCCTTTATTTTTTTCAGGAATAGTTAAAGAATTGTATACTTTTTTACATTTTTGACAAGTCCATCTTCCATTTAATCTTTTAACAATATTTTCTTCACTACTTTCAATATAAATTACTCCATCTAATTTTTGGTTTATTTTTTTTAAAATTTCATCTAATTTGTCTGCTTGTGGAATTGTTCTTGGAAATCCATCTAATATGATTCCATTATATTTTTTACTTTCAATAATCTGTTTTAATTTTGTTTCAAGCATTAAAGATATCAAATCATCATTAACTAATTTTCCGCTATTTATTATGTTTTCAATTTCTTTTCCAAGTGTTGTTTCTTTTTTAACTTCTTCTCTAACTAAATCTCCAGTTGATATTTGAAATAAATTATACTTCTCAATAACTGCTTGGGCAACAGTTCCTTTTCCTGCTCCAGGAGGGCCTAAAAATATTAAATTTAAACTCATTTTTTTCATCTCCTTTTATTTAAAAGAATTAAAGTAACTTTTAAATTAGTATTTATGCAATTGTTTTTTTTCTTACAAACCAACCAACTAAAATCCCGATTAAAATTGCTGAAATTATACTTGTAATAAAAGTTAAATAATCTATAAAGTATCCATTATTTGAAATTATACTTGTTTCATTTTCACTTGAAATTGACAAGTTAGATATTTCTGTTTCATTAAGCATTTCATTAGATTTTGGTAAAATGGGGTAATTTTGTATATCTTGAGTTATTCTTGGAGTTACTAAATCTTGGGCACCGCCACCAATTGTACTATTTGTAAAATTAGTATTTTCTATTGATATATTCAATATAAAAAAACCGATAATTCCAATTAAAATTGCACCTATACAAAGTAGTAAAAGAATTTTTGTTTCTTCAAATGGGTTAGGGGTAATTATTTGTTTTCCTTTGTTTGTTAATTCATAATATTTCCATTTTCTTCCTTCATCAATTTGTTTAATTAAATTTGCATTATTTAAAATTTCACAATGTTCCTTAATTGTTGAACTTTTTAAGTCAAGTTTGTTACTTAATTCACTTAATGTCATTCTTCGATTAGTTAATTGTTTTAATATATTTACTCGACTATCTGAAGAAAGTGCTTTAAAACTTTTATTATCAAGAACTAATCTATCCATACTAATTTATCATTCTTTTAAATTTTTAAGACTTTTTATTTTATTAGTCACTAATTGTTAATTCAATTTTTGAATTATTTAAATTACTAACTTCTTTTGAATTAGTTAGTGGGTCAGTATATTCTGCAACAAAGTAACATTTAATTGTTTTATCAATTAGACTTGAGGAATATGCATTACTTCCAATATTCATTAAAATTAACTTTGAGTCTCCAGCTTTTATTTCACTTATTGGCATTTCATTAATTATATTAAAAAAACTTTGACAATCAGCTACTGTTTCTTCACTAAGTCTTAATGTGATGTTTTTAATATCTACATTTCCTTTATTTGAAATTAGATATTCATATTTTTCAACTAATCCACATTCAGTAGTTGAGCATTTTTGATTTACTTTCCCACTTGGTGCATAAATGTCAACATTTTTTTCTGTCCCGATAGTTAATTTAACTGGTAATTCTTTTATTCCATCTAAATTTTTTGCACTAATTATGATTTTTGCAGTAAACTCATCTCCTTTTTTTGCGCTTAAATCAGGAGTAATATTAAATGTAATTGTTTGATTTTGTTCCTTATCAATAAATTCAATTTCTTTTTCATAACTTGTAGTGTCTTTAAAGGTTATCCAACTATTTAATTTATCTTTATCTTCAATAACTAAATCTACTTTTATATCTTCTAATGCAAATGTTTTGTGTTTATTTGCAATTATTAAATCAATAGTGGTGTCTTTTCCAGCTTCCAATTTACTATTAGTTAATTCTGTTGTAGGGGTTGTAACAATTTTTGATAATTCAATTTTTGGGTGAATTAGAACTGTTTGTTTTTCTATTTTTTCAGAATTAATAAATTCAATTTTTATATTGCTAGTTATATCCTTGTCTGTTTTTTTTGTTGAACCAAGTATTGAAATATCGGTAGAAGTTTGTGATTTTAATTCAGTTATTGTCCTTTCACTGTTTTCAAAATTAATGTCGCTAGCGCTAATTTTAATTTTTAAATTAGTATAATCCTCTGAACTATTATTTCTTAATTTTATTGTTCCTTTAACTTCCTCTAAACTATAGTATTCAGTTTTATCTAAAATTAGTTCACTTGACAATTCACTATAGTCTCTCATTAATATTATGTCTTGATCAAATCCATCATCTGGAAAAACTAATTCTTTTTCAAGATATTCTTCATATCCGTCTGCACTAATTCTTATAGTGTATAACCCTGGAGCAAGAGTGTATTTTCCATTTTGTTCAGTTAATCTAGAATTATTTGAATTATTTATTACACTAATTCTTGCATCATTTATACTTTTTCCTTCTTTATTAGTTATATTAAACTCAAGTGTTTGATGAGAACTAAACCAATTCCATATCAAAAAAATAACTATTAAAAAAATTAATCCAATAATCAATTTTGGTAATATTTTTTTTATATTTGTTAAATCAATTTTATTGCCTGGGGCTTTTCCATAATCATCATACATTGAGTAATCAGTTGGACTTGTTCCAAGATAAGATTTGTCTTCATCATCAAACATATTATCACTACTTGTTATTTTATTTATTATATTATTTTAATAACATATTTAGAACTTACTCATTAAAATAACTTTTTATTTTTCATTAATTTTAATTTTTTATTTTATATATGTCTTTGTATTTATTTAAATTGTTTTTATTAATTTAGGGACATTTATATATTTGAATAATTTATTATCTTTATGAAAATTTCATTTATAGGTGTAAAAGATACTCAAGTTAGCATATTTAAAGATTTATCAAAAAAACTTTCTTCCAAGATTTCAGGTTTGATTTTAGAAGAGCGATTTGTAAATGATATTTTTGATATTCCTTTTGTCGCTTTAGAATCAAGCGAAGATTCGGATTTTATTATTGTTTTTTCAACTTTTGATCAAGAAAATGTTGAAGTAGTTAATTTAGTTAAATCAAAATTAATTGATGTTGAATTAAAAACAAAAGTTAGAATAATAAAAAATTTTGTTGAAGACGAATTTTCATCTGCGGTAGAGGGAGAATTTTATGAATTAAAAGACAAATTAGTTGAAGATTTTTCTTCTAAAATAATTTCAATTTTATTTAATGAAATTGATTTTGAACCAAAAGATGTTGAATTTGGAATATAACTATTAACCTAAACTAATAATTTTGAATTTAAATAATTTGATTTATCTAAAATTAGTTTATTGATTTTGAATAGGTAATTTTTCTTTTAATTTACTTATTGTTTCTTCTTGACTTTTAATCAATTTTGACAAATTATCTATTGTTATTTTATTTTCTTCAATAATTTTTAATCTGCTTTTATTTTCTTCAAAATTTTTTTTGTTTAAATCTTCTTTAATTTTATTTTTTTCATCTTCAATATTTAATAATCTCTTATTATACTCACTTCTAATCATAATAGTTTCTTGTTCTATTTCAAGAGCAACTTGATTAGCATAATCTTTTTCTTTTTTTAATTGTTTAATTAATTCAATACTTTTTTTTGTATAATTTTCATGTAATATTTCTATTTTTTGAACACTTTTTTGTAAATTATTATAACTTCCAACAACATATTCTATTTGTGCATAATGTGTTTTTAATGCATCATTAATTTTTGATAAATTAATTTCAAGTTGTTTATCAGTACTATTCAGTTCTTCTTCTAAATCAATAGTTAGATTTTCTTTTTCTCCAAAAAACGATTTTTTTCTTAAACTAATATTTTTTTGTTTTAAACTTTCTACTTCATCTTCTTTTTTTTGCAATATTTCAATTAAATCTCTTGCAGTTGCACCTTTTTTAACAAAGGGCATATTTCTTGCATTTTCAAAACTATTAATTCTTTCAATTGAATATCTACATTTTAATATCAAACTAATTATTTTTTGTTGAATTGTTAAATAAAGTTCAGGTACTTCAGGTTTTTCAAGTTCATTTAATAATGAGTTTCTAAATTTTTTATGTTTTTCAAGACTAATGTTTGATTCAAGAACAATAAGTTCTCTATTTAATTCAACTATTAAATCATCTAATTTTGGAACGGATGGTTCTAAAATAAATGTTAATTCTTTATTTAAATTTTTAAGCAAATCTTTAATTATTTTTAATTTTTTTATACAAGTTTCAAGTTCAAAAACAAAAGTTTCTTTTGTTAATTTAGTCCAACTTATTCTATTTATCATTTCGTGCAAATCGTTTATTTCTTTTGTTGTTTCTTCAACACTTTTTTGAATCAATTGCATATTATAATTAAATGTTTGTTGTATTTATATTTTAGCCTTTAAATTTAAATCAAATTTATTTATTAACTTTATTTACTGTTCGTATTTATTTGGATATAAATTCCTTTAAATTTTATTGCACCCTAATTTATTTATGATTAAAGAAGAAAATGGTTTAATTATTGGTGATTTGTGTATTGATCCCTCAAAATCTTCAAAATACAAAAACATTTTCTTTTCTCACGCTCATTCAGACCATGTAAAATTAGCTAAAAATTCTTCTTCAACACATTTTGCAACAAAAGAGACTATTGATTTAATAAAAAAAAGATATGAAAAAAGTTTTGGATTAAATTTTTCTCCATTAGAAATAAATAAAAAAATAAAATTTGATAATTTTGAAATAGAATTATTTTCAAACGGTCACATTCTTGGTTCAACTGGAATAAATTTAGATTTTTATAATAAAAATTATATTATTACTTCTGATTTTAGAACTAGTGATTCAATTTTATTTAAAGGATTAAAACCTATTGAATCAGAGGTGCTTGTTCTTGAAACAACTTTTGCTTCACCTGAATTTAATTTTCCAAATCATTTTGATGTAGTGAATGAAATGGTTAGTTGGATAGAAAAAAATGCAAAAAATAAATTAATTATTCTTTCAGGGTATTCCCTTGGTAAAGCACAAGAGTTAACTAAGATTTCAAATATGGCTGGATTTGTTCCTTTAGTTCATGAATCAATTTTTGAAATGAATAAAATTTATTCAAATCATGGAGTGGATATTGGAAAATATGAACTATTAAATCATAATTTAAAAGACCATAATGTGTTAATTATGCCCCAAAATCTAATTGATAAATTTTTATTTTCTACAATAAAAGAATTTGACAAAAGGGATATTCTTTGTGCAATTGCGACTGGGTGGAATGCACAAGGGTTTGACAAATGTTTTCCATTAAGTAATCATTGTGATTATAATGAATTAATTGAATTTGTAAAAGAATCTAATCCTAAATTAGTTTTAACTGACCATGGTTATTCTCAAGAATTTGCTAGAACTTTAAATAAATTAGGTTATAACTCTAGACCATTAAAACAAAGTAGTCAAAAACAATTATTTGAATTTTAATTTATTTAATAGTTGGATTTTTTCTAGCTTTTATTTTAATTAAATTGGGTCTTATTTACTCACCAAGATTTAATTTAAAAGCCTTTTTGAATGAAAATTTCTTGTGATAAACTATGTTAAGAACAAATACATGTGGAGAATTAAACAATAAAAATGAGAATCAAGAAGTAACACTTGTTGGTTGGTGTGATACTGTAAGAGATCATGGTAATATTACTTTTGTTGACCTTAGAGATAGATATGGTTTAACTCAACTAGTTTTAGATCACAATAAAAGTGAAGAAATTGCAACTATTGGAAAATCAATTAGAAAAGAATTTGTTATTCAAATTAAAGGGATTGTAAAAAAAAGACCAACTGGTACAGAAAAAAAAGATATGCTTACTGGGGAAATTGAAATTGATGTAACTAATGCAAAAATAATTACTATTTCAAAACCTCTCCCAATAGATATGACTGAAAGAACAGTGACTAATGAAGATTTATTAATGAAATATCGATACTTAGAATTAAGAAAAAAAGATTTGCAAGATAAAATTATTTTAAGACATAAAATTGTAAAAATAATTAGAGACTTTTATGATGAAAATGGTTTCATTGAAATTGAAACTCCTATTTTAGCAAGAAGTACTCCTGAAGGAGCAAGAGAATATTTAGTTCCAAGTCGTGTTCATAAAGGAAACTTTTATGCTCTTCCTCAAAGTCCACAATTGTTTAAACAATTAAGTATGATTGCTGGATTTGACAGATATTTTCAAATTGCAAGATGTTTTCGTGATGAAGACTTAAGAGCAGATCGTCAACCTGAATTCACTCAAATTGATGTAGAAATGTCTTTTATTGAACAAGAAGATATTATAGATACAAATGAATTATTAATTAAACGACTTTGGAAAGATGTGCTTGGGATAGATTTTAAAGAAAAATTTCCTGTGATGAAATATTCTGAAGCTATTGAAAGATTTGGTATTGATAGACCAGATACAAGATTTGGTTTAGAATTAATAGAGTTAACTGACATTTTATCAAAAGGTGAATTTAATGTTTTTAATTCAGCAGTACAAAATGGTGGAATTATTAAAGGAATTAATTTTACTGGAAAATCAGATTTATCACGAAGTGAAATTGCTAAATTAGAAGATGTAGTAAAAATTTACAAAGCAAAAGGCTTAGCTACATTAAAATTAGTTGATGGTAAATTTGAAAGTAATATCACAAAATTCTTCTCTGATGAAATTTTAAATCAATTAAAAGAAAGAACAAATGCAAAAGATGGCGATTTAATTTTAATTGTTGCAGACAAAATAAAAATTGTGAATGATGCATTAGCAAATCTAAGAGTATATCTTGGGGAAACATTTAATTTAATTCCGGCTGATAAATGGAATTTCCTTTGGGTTGTAGATTTTCCAATGTTTGAATGGAGTGAAGAAGATAAAAGAATCAAAGCAACACATCATCCATTTACTTCTCCAAAAAAAGAACATCTTGATTTACTAGAAACAGAACCACTAAAAATGATTAGTGATGCTTATGATTTAGTGTTAAATGGAATTGAACTTGGTGGTGGAAGTGTAAGAATACATGATCCAAAAGTTCAAGCAAGAATATTCAAGGCAATAGGTTTAGATGAAAAACAAGCAAAAGATAAATTTGATTTCTTCTTAGAAGCTTTTGAATATGGTGCCCCTCCACACGGTGGTTTAGCATTTGGTCTTGATCGAATTGTAATGCTTATGACTAAATCAAAAAGTCTAAGAGAAATAATTGCATTTCCAAAAAACAAAGCGGCAGCGTCGTTAATGGATGGCTCTCCAAATGGTGTAACTCCAAAACAACTTGATGATTTAGGATTAGCATCAACTGTTATTAAAGAAGATTAAACTTTTTAAAAAGTTTAATCAAATTTTTTTTTAATTTTTAAAAAATTGTTATTTATATTATGCTAGCGGATTATACCATTCAGGCATTATTTGTGCACGATCCATATCGATAATATATACTCTTGGCATTCCACCAACTATTTCAATACAAAAATTTTCTCTATGTGGATGTTTATGTTCAATTCCAAGTTCTCTTAATCCTTGGATTATTTTTAGTCTTTGACTTTCAACATATTTAATTAAATTTTTATTCACAACCTTATTTTCATATCTTTCAAGTGATGGGCCAAGAACTTTTGCAAAAACTCTATATTGTCTTTTTGTTTTTGTTGAATAAATTCTATATTTTCCATTTGGTCTATTTAATATTGGTTCAATAGGAACATAATCAAATCCCTTACTTTTCCAAAAATCTCTTGCTTCAAAAGCTCTTTTCCAAGCTAAATAACTTTTTTTTGAAACAATTCTAACTATTGATTTATTTAATTGTGGGCCACCAAGTAAAACTAATTTTGAACCAGTCTTTCTTAATTGTGCTCTAGCTAAAATAGTTGATTCGTCAAAAAATCTTTTATTTTCTGATTGTTCTAAATATAATCGTCTGTATTTTGTTTTTTCATTAGCTTCAACTAAATTATAAAGAACTTCTGCTGCTCTTACTTGGACATCATGATTTGAATCATGTAATAATTCCTTTATTTTATCAATACTCCTTTTTGAAGAAATAAATCCAAGTATTTGTGCTGAAAAAACTCTTATTGTTGGGGAAGGATCATTTAAATGAAATTCAATAAGATCTATTGCTCTTTTAGTACCATACATTCCAAGTTCAAAAATACCTTTTTTTCTATTTGATATATTCCTACTTGATATTAATTCACTTATTTTTTTATCTGAAATTACTTCAAGATGTTGTTTTACTGTGGCTCGACTTAATCTTTCTTTTTGTTTTCTTAATTCATCAATTTGTGATTTGATTCTATTAACTGAAGATTTCATATTATACTTAAGTTACTTTTATTTTAAATTGTTATCTTTTTTTAATTTTATTAATTTTATAAACTTTTTCTACTATAAATTTACTATGGTTAATATAGAAATAACTAAAGATTTGGTTAAAAAAGTTGCAAAAAATGCTAGACTTGAACTAACTGAAGAAGAACTTGAAAGATTCACTAGTCAAATCAAAGACGTTATTCTTGATTCTTTTAACAAATTAGATGAAATTGATGTAAGTGATTTAGAAGCATCTTTTCAACCAATTGAACAAAAAAACAAGTTTAGAAAAGATGAGCCAAATCAAAACTTCTCTCAAGATGAAGCACTAAAAAATGTGATTGAAAAATTAAAAGAAAATGGTTATATTAAAGGGCCAAAGGCAATGTAATTTTTAGAATAAATAATTTAGAAAAATAAAATTTAAGAAATATAAGAAAATAAAATTTAGAAAAATAAAAAATATTATAAAATTAAAAAAAATATGATAAATTAAAAAATAAAAATTGTGATAAAATGATTAAACAAGATGAAACAATAAAACATTTCGTTAATTTAGCAAAAAGTGATTTTTCACAAGTTGAAGAAAACTTGTCAAAAATAATTTTTGAATTACAACATTCTCAAAATAAAGGTCTAAATTATATTGAATCATTTGATGAACAATTAGTTTTAAAACAATTAGAAAATTTAAGAAATTCAAATAAAAAAGGAAAATTATTTGGAGTGCCAATAACTGTAAAAGATGCAATTGTTGTAAAAGATTTAGAAAGTAAAGCTGGTTCAAGAATACTTGCTGGGTATAAACCACAATTTGATGCAACGGTAATTAAAAAAGCAAGAGAAGAAGGAGCAATTATTTTAGCAAAAACTACTCAAGATGAATTTGGGTTTGGAACATTTTCAACAAACACTATAAAAGTTCCAAAAAATCCATTTGATCAAAATAGATCTTGTGGGGGATCAAGTGGTGGAAGTGGTGGTTTCACTGCTTACACAAGTGCATATCATTTATCTATTGGAGAAAGTACTGGTGGGAGCATAGCTTGTCCAGCATCTTATTGTGGTGTAAATGGTTTAACTCCAACTTATGGATTAGTTTCAAGAAATGGTTTAATTGATTATGCAAATTCCTTAGATAAAATTGGAGCAATTGGAAGAAATACTTTTGATAGTGAATTATTACTAAATGTAATTAGTGGAAAAGATGAAATGGATTCAACAAATCTTGGAATTAATTATGCTGTGGATGATTATGATTTAGATGCTTTAGATTTAAATGAACTTAATAAAGATGTAAATAAAATTGCAGTTATAAAAGATTTTTATGAATTTTGTGATCAAGACGTAAAAAAAGTTTTTGATAAACAAATTGAAAAATTAAGAGAATTTGTTGAAGTTGAAGAAGTATCTTTACCTTTAAATGTAAAATACGCATTAAGTGCATATTATATAATTGCAACAAGTGAAGCATCAACAAATTTAGCAAAACTTTCTGGATTAAGATATGGGATACAAGAAGACGTAGACGGTTTACATTTTGATGATTATTTTTCGCTAGTTCGTAGTGCAAATTTTAGTGATGAAGCAAAAAGAAGAATAATTCTTGGAACTTTTGCAAGAATGTCAGGATTTAGAGATGCATATTATTTAAAGTCACTTAAAGTTAGAACAAAATTAATTAATGAATTTAAAAGTGCTTTTAAAAATTATGATTTATTATTAAATCCAACAATGTCAACGGTTGCTCCTAGATTTGATGAAATTGAAAAATTAACGCCGATTCAAAATTATGCAATGGATTTATGCACAGTTCCTGCAAACTTAGCTGGGTTACCACATTTATCTTCACCAATTGGATTTAGTCAAGATATGCCTGTTGGCTTAATGACTGTTGCAAATCATTTAGAAGAAAAAAAATTAACTGCGTTTGGAAAATTAATTGAAATGATTAATTAAATAAATGGTTTTGATGATTATGGAAAACGAAGAAACAAAAGTAATGATTGGTCTAGAAATTCATGCATACTTAGACACTAAATCAAAATTATTTTGTTCTTGTCCAACAAATGTGAACGAATCAAAACCTAACTCACTTTGTTGTCCAGTTTGTCTAGGTCACCCAGGAAGTAAACCAGTTTTAAATGAAAAAGCGGTAGAACTTGGAACAAAAGTTGGACTAGCCTTGAATTGTAAAATCAACCAAGATTTTTTCTTTTCAAGAAAAACTTATTTTTATCCAGATATGAGTGCAAATTATCAAATCACTCAGTATGAAATTCCTCTTGCAGGAAAAGGATTTGTTGAATTGGGTGACAAAAAAATAACTATTAGAAGAGCGCATTTAGAAATTGATCCAGCTGCATTAATTCACCCTAGTGGTATGGGGCAAAGTAATTACGTTTTAATTGATTATAATCGAAGTGGGTTACCTTTAATTGAAATTGTAACAGAACCTGATTTAACAACACCAGATGAGGCAAGGGAATTTTTAATCACTCTTGAAAATATTTTATCTTATTTATTAGTTTTAAAACCAGAAACTACTCTTAAAGCCGATTGTAACATTTCAATAAATGGTGGAAATCGTGTAGAAATAAAAAATATTTCAGGTTTTGCAAATGCCAAAAAAGCACTAACTTATGAAATAAAACGACAAATAAATGAAACTAAACTTGGTAAAACAATTGAACAACACACAAGAGCCTATAATCAAGAGACAAATACAACAATTCCATTAAGAAAAAAAGAAACAGAAGAAGATTATGGATATATTTTTGATCCAGATTTAGTAAAAGTAAATTTAACTGATGAATACTTGAATAAAATAAAATCAAGTATGCCAGAACTTCCAAAAGAAAAGATCGTTAGATTCATTAAGGAATATAATTTGTCAGAATATGATGCAAAAGTTCTTTGTTCTGATTTTGAATTATCAAATTTATTTGAAACAATTGTAAAAAAAGGTGCATCACCAAAAATAACTAATCAAATATTGACAAGAGAATTTTTATCAATTTTAAATCATGATTCTTTAAATTTTAATCAAGTGAAAATTAATGAAACGGATATTTTTGATTTAGTAAAATTAATTGAATCGGAAAAGGTGTCAGATAAAAACGTAAAAGAATCAATGATTAATTATATTTCTGGAGACAAAACTTCTCCAAAATCATATCTAGAAAAAAATAATCTTTTAGTTGATACTACAATTGATTTAGATTCAATAGTTATAAGTGTTATTGATGCTAATCCTAAAGCAAAAGAAGATTACAAAAATGGAAATGAAAAAACACTTAACTTTTTAGCTGGACAAATCATGCGTCAAACAAAAGGTTCTGCACAAATTGATAAAGTTCTTGAAAAATTAAAAGAAAAAATTAATTGATTAAAATGAATCAAATAAAAGCAATTGTTTGGGATATTGGTGGAGTTCTCCTTGAAAATCCTTTTATTGGTGAATTTTGGAAAAATAAAGAAGGGAGCGAAGAACTAAGGCATAAGTTTGGCTCAGGAAAAATTACTAAAACTGAATTTATTAATCAAGCATCAAAAATGTTAGGAATTCCTAAAAAAAATTTTATTGAAGAATATGGAAAAGCTTATTTTCCAATAAAAAAAATTAATGAAGTTTTCAAAATTTTTTTATCTTTTGAAGGAAAGAATTACTTGTTTTCAGACACTAATCCAATTCATTTAGAATTTATTAAATTAAAATATCCAGAAATATTTAAAAAATCAGAAAATATATTTATGTCTTCTAAAATTGGATATAGAAAAAAAGATTTAGAAAGTTATGATATTTTAATAAATAAAATTGATTTATTGCCAGAAGAAATTCTTTTTATTGATGATTCGATGGAAATAATTAATTTAGCAAAAAAGAAAGGAATTAGCACAATTTTATATAACAATCCAAAACAACTTAAAAAAGAACTAAAAGAAAAATTAAATGATTAAAATGACACAGCAAACGAATTGACTTAATTTCTAACATAGATTCTATTTATGACAAGTAAAGCTTGAATATATAAAAGAAATTAATTTTTTTAATAATTAAAGATTTATGTAAAAATTGTGGATACTTGATTTTTAAAAATAATAAATGTTAATCCAATTGCAATTATTAGTATGATTGTTGCTGGGAAAAACATTTGAGTTAATCCAATAAAATCAGCTAAAAATCCCATTATTAAAACAAAAACTGCTTTATATAGTTGTTGTAAAACACTTGTAATTGATAAAATTGTTGTTCTATTTTGTGAAGATATCTTAGAATTTAATTTATCATAAAATGATACTCTAAGTATTCCTTCTGTTAAACTAATTATTAAAATTCCAAAAATTATAATGTGACCAATATTTGAAGAAGAAAATATAAAACTAATGATAAGTAAAATTATTCCAAAACAAAATGTATATTTTTTTAGTGTTGAATTGTGTAATTTATGGGGTAAAATTCCCCCTATTCCAGAAAGACTTCTAATAATTGCATAAATTACTCCAAAATAAATAATTTCTATTCCAGAAATAACTAATAATGGTTGTTTAAATTCAGAATATGCAAAGATTGAAGCAAAAGAAATCATCATTAAAATAAGCATAAAAATGATTGTTTTATTTGTAAGAATTTCTTTTATCGATGATGAAATATATTTATGATCTTTCTCTGTTTCAATTTTAGGTTCTTGAATTAAAAATCCAAAAACTATTGTTAATATTGAAAACACTATCCCAATTAAAAAAGGTAATTTAATATCAATTGAATAAAGTAGTGGGATTGGTAATAATATTAATGCATTTCCAATGTGTGAATAAAGAATCATTTTTCCATAAATTTTTTTATATTCATCTTTTCTTTTTAATTCTATTAAAGTGTCATATAATAATGCATCTCTAGTACCACTTTCAAAAGCAATCCATAACCCTAAAAATATGCTTGCAATTATAAATTCAAATAATCCAGTTCCAATAAAATAAAAAAACATCATAAAAAAGCTACAAATCCCTATAAGAATCATCATTGTTTTTTTTCCATACTTATCAGTTATTGCTCCTGCTGGAATTTCAAAAATTAATCCAATAATTGCAGAAATAGATGCTAATAAAGCAATTTCAGAATAATTTAAATTGTTAAATAAAAAATAAATAATAATTATTGGCATAGTAACTCGTTTCATTAATATGCTGTAAATATATGTGATGGGCATATTTTTTTCTAATGTCATAAATAATGTTTCTAATGAATATTTATTAAATCACTTGGTTTAAATGGATTTGATCGGGTGTGATTGTGCTAAAACAGTTTTTAAATAAAAATTTCACATTATTTTATCTTTTTAATTTGTTTTAATTCTTTTTTTAAATTTTTTGATGATAATTATATTGGGTGGAAAGATATGATAAAAAAGATTTTATTAGTTTCAACATTATTATTCCTAATTGAAGGAGTTTTTGCAAGTGCGCCTTGGGATGTTTTAAGACCCGGAATAGAATTAGCCACAATATTTAATCCAATTATTCTTTTTGTTTCCTTAATTATTTCGCTAGTTTTAGTTGGTATTTCATTTTTAGCATGGAACAAATCTAAATCAAAAAGACTATTAATTGTATTTGGAGCATTTTCATTATTCTTTATAAAATCAATTCTGATGGTTTTGGATTTTTACTTTTCACCAGGAATTTTCATGAATTTTGCAGTTCAAGGATTTTTTGATTTATTAATAATTGGGATTTTATTTATTGCATTATTCAAAAAATAACTTTTAATTAAAAAAATTTATCTAAAAAAGTTAAATTATGTGATATTATTATGGAAGAAGATTGTTATTCACCACGGGATAAAGTTTATGCTGTGGTTGTGCAAAATCCAGGACTTCATTTTCGTGAAATTCAAAGACGAACAAATTTAGCAACAGGTGCAATACAATATCATATTTCTTATCTTGAAAGAAAAAATTATATTAAATCAAAAAAAGAAGGAAAATTTCTTAGATTTTATGCTAATGGAGAAAATGTTGATACAAATTTAATGAATCTTCTAAGACAAAAACAATTGCGAACAATCGTTTTATTTTTATTAAATAAAAGAAGAGCAACTGCAAAAGTAATTTCTCAATCTACTGATTTTCCATTAAATATAACAAAAAATTATTTATCAAAATTAATAGAATCAAAAATTGTTAGTAAAACAACTGAAAAATCGTTAACTTTTTATTCAATAAATGAAAAAGAAAAAATAATTTCTCTTTTTATAATTCATAAAAAATCATTCTTAGATTCACTAGTAGACAGTTTTGTGGATATTTGGGAAAATGAATTAAGTTTAGTTGAAGATGATTAATTATTATCTTTTGTTTGTTATTTTTAATATAATTAGATTATTATTGACGCAACAATATAAATTAAAGCAAGTATAAAACAAAATAATGAAAAATTTATTTTCTTTGCAAATTTTATCAATAAATCAATACTAATTAATCCAACAATAAATGAAATAGTTACTGCAACTATTGAATATTGTGTGATTGTAAATCCTTCAATTATTCCAAAACCAATTTCTGCAATAATTACTGCTGGAATAGACATTAAAAAAGAAATTTTAAACACATTTTCTGGTTTAAAATTTAAAAACAACAAAGTTGCCGTAGTCATTCCGCTTCTTGAAATTCCAGGGATTATTGAAAATCCTTGCATTAAACCAACAGCTATCGCATTTCTTATAGATAACTCATTTGTATTATCTATTTTATTTTGTTTTTTAGTTTGTTTAATTTGTATTATTCCAGTAACTATTAACATTAAGGCAATTAAAATTAGTATACTTGTAGTAACATTTGTTCCAACTATCTTTCTTAGAAAAAAGTATGATGGAATAGCAGTTATTGCCGTACTCGCAGTTGCAATAAATAAAAATCTTGCAAAATTATAATTTTCTAAATCTTTTTTTCTTAAATTAATTTTATTTTTTTTATCTAATGATTTTATTTTCATTAAACTTGATTTAATTAAATCAATAATCTCTTTTCTAAAATAAATGATTGCTGCAAACATTGTTCCAATATGTAAAAAAATTGATAATTCTATGGCACTATCTAAATTAATACTGGCAAGTGTAAAAAAACCAAGTAAATTTCCTTGACTACTTATTGGAAGCCATTCAAATATTCCTTGAATAATTCCAGAAATTATAGCAATTAAATAATCCATCTTATCTAAAAGATTAGTCAAAGAAACAATTTTAAAGTATAAAGTACTATTTTTTATAATGGCTAATGTTTATGTTTTTAGAACTGGTTCAATAAAACATTTTTCAACTAAAAATATTTTTCTTGGTTGGCTTAATTTTCCATTATCTAAAGATGGAATTAAAAAAGCAAATATAATTTCAAAAAAATTAAAATCTGTTAATTTTGATTATGCTTTTTGTTCAGATCAAATTAGGGGAAAACAAGCACTAGTTGAAGTTTTAAAAAATAATAAAAAAACAAAAGTAATTATTGACCATAGATTAAGAGAAAGAAATTATGGGGTTTTTACAGGTCTTGAAAAAGACTTAATTAAACATTATTTTGAAGACAAATTTCATAATATTCATAGACACCATTTTTCTACTATTCCCCATGGTGAAAATTTTAGTGATCTTGAAAAAAGAATTTATCCTTTTTTAAACGAATTACTTGTTTTTTTACAATCAAATAAAGAATCAAATATTTTAATTTGTGCACACACTAATTCAATGAGAATTATTCAAGCTTTTTTTGAAGATGTTAATCAATCAAATATTTTTAAATTAGAAAATTCCCCAATTGAATACAAAAAGTATAAACTTAATTTAGGTTAATTTATCCAAAGCTCATTGCTCCAAATCCCTGTCGTAACTGTTCAGGAGTTCTTTTCCACTTTGATATTTTGGACAGTAAGTCAAAATTAATTTTATTAAATGCGATTTCATTGTCTATTGCAAAAGCAAAAATTGCACGAAGTTGCTCCTTAGATATTTTTCCGCCTAATTTCTCAATTTTTTTTAAATTTCCAATAGTTTTTTGCCATTCTAAATTAGCTTGTTTAGTTCCAAGTGGTTTTGGATATAATGGGTATCGTCTTGCACTAGGGGCAGTAACTTTTCTTACTTGATGAAGTCTATTATTTACTTTCCTTTGTTTAACGATTTGACTAGTACTATTTAATGTTGGCATGTTTAACTATTGTTTTTATAATATTTAAATTTTACTATTTTTAAAAAAAGTTTTTAGTTTGGAGAATTTCCAAACTAAATTTATAAATTAACTATTTTTTTGTCTTTTTTCCAATTGGATTAGTCATACTTCCAACTGATTCAAAAGCTCTTAATACTTCAACAGGTAAAGCAAAAATTATTGTATTACTTTGATCTGAAGAAACATCGTTTATTGTATTTAATGTTCTTAAATGAAGTGCACCAGGTGATTCTGATAATGTTCTTGCAGCTAATGCAATATTCTTTGCAGCAGCAACTTCTCCTTCAGCATTAATTATTACAGCTCTTTTTTCTCTTTCTGCTTCAGCTTGTTTTGCCATTGTTCTTTTTAGATTGTCTGGCAATTCTACATCTTGCATTTTTATTCCAGTAACATCAATTCCCCAAGGGTCAGTTTCTTTATCAACAATTGCTTCAATTTCATTAGCAATTTCATCTCTATTAGATAATACTTCATCAAGACTTTTATTTCCAATAATATCTCTTAATGCAGTTTGAGCATATTGTGCTACCGCATAAGTATAATCTTGGATATTTAAAATTGCTTTTTTTGGTGAAGCTACTGAAAAATAAACAACTGCATTTACTCTAACTGGCACATTGTCTTTTGTCATTACTTCTTGTTTTGGAATATCTACAGTTTTTATTCTAATATCTACAATATCTATTTTTTGAAGTATTGGAATAATTATATTTAATCCTGGTCCAGCGTCACCACTGTATCTTCCAAGTGTAAACTTTATCCCTCTTTCATATTCTTTAATTATTTTAACTGTTGACAAGAACAGTGGTAAGATTATTACTAACCCAAAAATGAATATAAAGAACATCATTCCTATTATTGCTTCAATCATTTTATCATCTCCTTATTTTTTTCTTTTAATCATTTTTTCTATTGCATTTTCACCAATAGTTTTGAATTCATTATTGATATTTTTTGTTTCTGTTTCAAATGCTTCTTTTGCTTCTTGACCAAGTTTGTCAACTAAATCTTCAGCATATTTGTAACTATTGTATTTTTTAAACATATCAAGTACAAATTTCACATCTTCTTCAGTTTTGTTTTCTCTTTCTTTTGCATAAATTGCTTTTACTTTTTCAAGGTCTTCTTTACTAGCCTCTTTTACAAAACTAAAAAGCATTGGAGTTTTTACTCCTTCTCTAATATCATTTCCAACTGATTTTCCAAGCACTTCTACAGTTGACAAACAGTCTAGTAAATCATCTTTAATTTGAAAAGCATTTCCTATTGGAATACCATATTTTTTAATTCCTTCAACTGTTTTTTCATCAGCGCCTGCTAAAATTGCTCCCATTTGCATAGGTCCATAAACTGAATAATAAGCAGTTTTTGCATAAATTGATTTAAAATAATCATCAATTGTAAAATTCATAATATCTTTACTATGTGTTAAAGTCATATCATAATATTGACCTTCAGAAGTAGTAAGAAGCATATTATAAAATTTATCATAATATCTTTTTGCTATTTCTTCGCCTTTTGTTTTTTTGATTTCTTGATAAGTATCAAAAACTATTTTCCAATTAACCATGTGTAAATAATCTCCAGCATTAATTGAATGTGGTCCACCGTATAGTATGTGTGCTGCAGGTTTTCCTCGTCTAACTTCATTTCCATCTTGAAGATCATCATGCATTAATACCCAATCTTCAGAACATTGCATTGCACTTGCAGCCATTTCAACATCTTTTGTAATTTTTCCGCCAAAAAGTTCACACCAAAGTAAAATTAAAGCTGGTCTAGCATATTTTCCTTGTCTATTGACATATTCTTTTACCATTTCTCCAAATTTTTCAGGTAATTGACTTGGTACATTACTAATTATTCCTTGATAAATTTGTTGTTTGTGTTTAGCAATATATTCCATAAATGGTTCGATTTCTTTTTCTGAATTTGTCATTAAATACACCTCATTTCAAATAAACTATGTGTAAAAATTAATAAAAAGTTGTTGTTTATGTTTTGATTATATTTTTAAATACAATTTACTAAAATTAATTTAATTTGAGGTGATATATTTGGTTAAAAATGAAGGAAAAAACGATATTATTTTAGCAGCTTTGGCACACTTATCTGGACTTTTTTTAATGTTTATTGGGCCATTAGTATTTTATTTTGCAGTAAATGATAAATTTGCAAAAGAAAATTCAAGAAATGCATTAAATTTTCAATTAACTGTTTTAATTGCAACTATTATTTTATGCGTTTTGGCAGTAATTTCTATTCCTTTGATGTTCATAATAATTGGAATATTTTTATTTTTCTTTGTGGTGATTGCAGCAATTATTTTAAGTGTTGCAGTTTTGGTGCTTTGTTTAATTGCAACAATAAAAGCATATCAAGGAGAAGTTTACAAATATCCATTTACAATTGAAATTATAAAATAACTTTATAATTTCTTTTTTTTTTTTATTTTTAATTTATTTACTTTTTTTTAATTAAATTATTTATTGATTTATAAAAATAGTGCTTTATTTAAAATTAGTTTATTATTTAAAAATAAAAAAAGTGGGCAAGGGGAGACTTGAACTCCCGACCGCACGATTATCAGTCGTGTGCTCCACCACTAAGCTACTCGCCCAAAACAAATAAATTAATTATCTGCTCATTAATTTCTAAATAGCAAACCTTTAAATAATTAAAGTTTTGTTTAATTTTGACTTTTTTAATGACTTAAAAATTTAGTTAATGTATTGTTTTTAATTATTTTTATTAGATATATTCATATTAGCCTTGTCGTCTAGTGGTCAAGGATGCGAGATTCTGGATCTTGTGACCCCAGTTCAAATCTGGGCAAGGCTATTTATTTTTTAATTTTAATAATATGTTTTATAAATCTTCTTAAATATTACATATTTACTAAGAGTTTTACAAAGTGTGATAAAAAGTTTCTATTTTATTTAACAAAATTATTGTGATTTTATGATTTTTGAAATTATTGTTTTAATTATTTTGTTGATTTTTTCAGCTTTTTTTTCTTCAGCTGAAACTGCCCTTTATTCAATAGATAGAATAAAACTTGAAAAATTAATTAAAAAAAATTATCCAAATGCTTTTTTAATTAAAAAATTAAAGTCAACTCCAGACAAGTTTTTAATTACAATTTTGCTTTTAAATAACATTGTAAATATTGCTTCAGCTTCAATTGCAACTATTTTAGTAATGTCTATTTTTCCAGGAAATTTTTCTGTGGCAATTTCAACATTTGTTATGACTTTATTAATTTTAATTTTTGGTGAAATTACTCCAAAATCTTTTGCTTCAAAGAATGCAGTTAATTATGCATTAGCTATTGCTCCAATAGTTTCATTTTTAGTATTTATTTTTTCACCAATAACTTTTGTGCTTGAAAAGATGACTTTTTTAATTTCTGGAAGTACAAAAAAAGAAAATTTGACTGAAGATGAAATACGGACAATGGTTTCAATTGGGCACATTGAGGGAGCAATTGATAAAAATGAAAAAGAATTAATTCATAATGTTTTTAGATTAGATGATGTTATTGTTGAAGATGTAATGACTCCTAGGACAGACATGGTGTTGATTCAAAAAAATAAAACTCTTGGGCAATTAAAAGGATTTTTAAAATCTACTCCTTATTCGAAAATTCCAGTGTATGATAAAGATGAAGATGATATTGTTGGGATTTTTAATATTAGAAACTCATTAAATTTTATTGGCAGAAATTTAGATATTAAAATATCAAAATTAATGGAAGAGCCATTTTTTGTTCCTTCTTCAAAAAAAATTGGTTCTCTTCTTAAAGAATTTCAAGAAAAAAAAGTTCATATTGCTATTGTTATTGGAGAGTATGGTGGTGTTAGAGGGGTTATTACTCTTGAAGATATTCTTGAAGAACTAGTTGGAGAAATAACTGAAAAAAAAGATGATGAATATGAATTAAAAATTATTAATGAAAAAACAATAGCTGTTGAAGGCGGAACTGAAATTGATTTAATTAATGAAGAATTTGGAATTAATTTAAAAAGTAAAGAATATAATACAATTGCTGGATTTTTACTTGAAAAATTAGACCGATTTCCAAAAACCGGAGAAAAATTTACATTTGATAATGTAAAAATTGAAATAATTTCTGCTAAAAAAAATAAAATTAATAAAATAAAATTAACTAAATAAATTAGATTAATTTTATAATTAATTTAAAAATATTTTTTAATAATTTAATTTGTTTTTAAAATTTTAATTTAAAAATAATTTTACTTTTTTTATAACCAAATAATTTTAAACACTAAAATACTATTTTTATTATGGATAAATTTATGCGAATTGCAATTGATGAAGCAAAAAAAGGAATTAAAAAGGGTGGTGGGCCTTTTGGAGCAGTTATTGTAAAAAATAATAAACTAATTGCAAAAGCTCATAATGCTGTAACTTTGTCTAATGATCCTACTGCGCATGCAGAAATTTGCGCAATTAGAAAAGCTTGTAAAAAACTAAAAACCTTTGATTTACATGGCTGTGTTATTTATTCTACTTGTGAACCTTGTCCAATGTGCTTTTCTGCAATTCACTGGGCTAGAATTTCAACTGTTTTTTATGGGACAACAAAAAAAGATGCTATGTTGATAGGGTTTGATGATAAATTACTTTATGATATTCTTGAAAAAAAACGAAAACCCGCTTTCTTAATGAAACAAATTGACTATATTGAAAATAAAGTTTTATTTGGTGATTGGAGTAAATTAAAGTCTAAAAAATTGTATTAGTTTAAACATACAGTTAAATACAAGTGACTTATACATAAATAGTTTTGTTTATATGTATTTTCTTTCTACTTATTTAAGAATTAAATTGTGGTTTTATGGGTTCTTCTAATAATAAAAAATTTAATAAAAATAGATATATGGATAGTTCAAAATTCAACAAATATGTTTCAAAATATATTCATGGCAATAACGTATCTTCAATTGCGCATGATTCAATTAATTCTAATTCAATTAAATCTGAATCAAAATTAAAAACTATTCAAAAAAATGAATTGATTAATTCTACAAAATCTATTGTTGAAAAAACTAATTCTGTTTCAAAATTAAATCAATCTCAAATTGAAAGAAAACATTATGTTGGGATTGTTGTTTTTGATGGTGAAAGATTTCTTTTACTACATCGAGTTTTAAATTGGTCAGGATTTGAATTTCCAAAAGGTGGGATAGAACAAGGGGAAACACAAGAAGAAGCAGTAAAAAGAGAACTGTATGAAGAAACAAGTATAAAAAATTTTGAAATTATTACAAAACTTGATGAATTTAATTTTTATGATGGTGCAAAAAAGAAAAATTCACTAATTTCAAATTATTTAGTGAGGGTATCAAGTAATTCAAAAGTTAATTTAAATAATGCTCATGTTTTAGATGACAAAGTTGTATTTGAACATGATGACTTTAAATGGTTTTTTCCTGAAGAAGTTGTTGCAAAATTAAGACATAAAAATGCAAAAGAAACTATGAAAAAAGCTATTGATTATTTGGGATTATGTGTAAAAATTGGTGGTAAAAATGGTGCTTAATTTATTTGGAAAAAAAGAAGAAACAGTTGATGAATCAAATGATGAAGATACTAAACCTGAAGGCAAATATACTGAACAATGTTCTGTTTGTGGAAAAGCACCTTGTGATAAATTTTGGGGCGGGCAATATTTTCATAAAAAATGTTTTAGAAAAATGAAAAAAATGGCAAAAGGGATGCTATAAGTTTTTTATTATAATAGAAATTAATTATTGAAACAAGGTTATTTGATATAATAAGTTAATTAAATCACTTTTTCAATTTCTTTTCTTAAAATATCACTTAGTATTTTTTTATCAATTTGTTTTAGTTTTTCGTCTTGCATTGCAAAGTTCATTAATGATCCAATTGCATTTAATTTTTTTAATTCAATGACTGATTTATTTTTTTGGATAAATTTGTCAATTATTGGTTTTATTTCTTTTAAATCAACATTATTTTTCTTTTCTTCTTCTTTAATTATTTCATCAATAGTTTTTCCTTTAACTAATTCTACTAAAGCATCTTTTAAATTATTTTTATTAATCTTATCTTTACTTTCAAGCACAAGTAATTCTTCTATTTCTTCTTTTTTTATCAAATCTGCATTAACATTGTTTCTTTTTAATTCTGTTAAAGTTTGAAGTAATAAAGTAGCAGAAACTATGGGATTACATTTTTTGTCAACTAATTCTTCAAAAAATCTTGCAAAGTTATTTAGTTTCATTTCGTCAATATGGTTTTTTGATAAACCTAATTTTTCATAATATTTTTCTCGTTCTATAATTGATTTTGGTAAATTATTTTTAATTTCATCAATATATTTTTCATCTACTTCACAAGTTAAAATATCAGTTTCTGGGTACATTCTTGCTGCACTTGATAAAGGTCTTTGATATGTTGACCCTCCAGTTTCAGTTGCTCCTCTTGTTTCTTTTGGCACACTTTCAAATGCTACAAAAAATCTATTTTTTATTACTTCATACGCTTCTTTAGCTTTTTTTTCTTCAGTTACAATAATTATAAAATTATCTTTTTCTTTACAAATTAAATCTTTTTTTATTTTATTTACTTCTTCTTCAGTTATACCATAATTTGGTAATTCATCTAAATGTAATAATCCAGTAACTCCAATTGATTTTATATAATCACTTAATTCTGAAGCAAATCGTTTTTCTCCAATTTTTCTTCCAAGCATTCCTTTCATATTATTTAATTTAAAACCAAAAACTTTTTTTCCTTTTATAAATTTACATTCTGTTTTTTCAAAAATTTCACTAATCTCTTTTATTTCACACATTAATTGTTCTCGTTCTTTTTCTGTTTTAAACAATTTATTTAATTCATCTTTATACTCAAGTAAATCTATTTGTCGTTCTATTTCTTTTTCAACAACAGTTTCAATTAATTCTAGGTCTTGACAACCCTTAATTTCAACACGATTTCCTTTTGCAATTGAAACATTTACATCTTGTCTAATTGTTCCTTTTCCTCTTTTTGTTCTTCCAGTTAATCGCATAATTTCTCCAATTTTTTTTGCAGTTAAAACTGCTTCTTTTGGAGTTTTAATATCTGGAGCAGTTGCTAATTCAATTAAAGGAATTCCAAGTCTATCTAAATTATAATAAATTTTATTATTTTCTTTTTTTATTGGTCTACATGCGTCTTCTTCAAGAACAATTGTTTCAATTCCAATTTTTTTTGTTTCATTTTCAGTTTTTATTTCAAGTTCTCCGCCAAGAGCAACCATCATAGTTCTCTGAAATGCACTTGTATTACTTCCATCAATAACAGTTTTTCTCATAGGCTGTAATTCACTAATAATTGTTGAATTGCATAAACTTGCTACTTCAATAACTGTTTTAAGTGCTTCTTTTTCTAATGGTTGTGGTGGTTCTTCATCAAGTTCAACAAGTGAAATATTTTCTTTTTTTCCAGAATATATAAAAGTTTCATTTCGTTTAAATGCATCAAGTGCAGTTTTATCATATTCTCCAAGTTCAGAAGCAACAGGTCTTAATTTTCTATTTATATTAAAATCACTTTCTTCACAAAGATTACTTTGTGTTCTAATAAAAAGTTTTTTTGTATCAAGCTGTTGGTGAATTTCAAGTCCAGCTTTAAGGCCTAATTTTGCATAGTCTCTCATATTAAATTAGAAAATCAAAATTATTAAAAAGAAGTTCTTTTTGTAAATTTTGATTAATAAGTTAATATTTATTTGATTAGAAATTATTTTATAGTTGTTTGATCTTGTCTATTCTATGAATTCTGTTGATTGGGATAGATCTGCAACTAATTATTATTCTGATGTTATTAGTCCAATAAAAGATACTACTCAAAATATTATTTTTAAAGATTTGGGGCGATTTTCATCTAAAGAAAAATCTGTTATTGATTTGGGTTGTGGGGTTGGGGAGTTATTGCCTTTTCTTTCAACCAATTTTAAATTAGTTTATGGTGTTGATTTTTCAAAAAAGATGATTAGTCAATCTGAAAAAAAAGTTATACAAATGGATAATGTTCATTTATTTGTGGATGATTTAAAAAAAATCAATTTAAATGAAGAATTTGATTTAGTTGTTTCAATTAATTCAATTTTGTCTCCAAATTCAAATTCAATTAATAAAATTATTGAAAATTGTTATAATTTAACTAAAACTGGTGGAAAATTTTTATGTGTGCTACCTTCTATAGAATCTTATATTTATCAATCAATGGTTGCTAAAGATTATAAAAAAGTTTCGCGAAAAAAAATAACTGATTTTAAAAAAAATTTTGATTTATCGAACGGGGTAATAAATTTTGATGGGGATAAACAGAAAGCATTTTATCGATTTGAAGCTATTTATAGATTAAAAAAAGCAGGGTTTAAAAAAATTAAAATTTCACGTCTAAATTATTCTTGGAAATCTTGGAAAGATGCTGGGCAATATTTTTTTCCAAAAGAAGAAAATCCGTGGGATTGGTATTTAATTGCTGAAAAATGATTTAACAATAACCATAATATCCGCAGATTGAACCTGTACTAATTCCAATTCCCCAAGAGTCACCATCTGAATATATATTTAAACTTCTATAACTTGAAACTGGTGTTGGATAGTATACTGTTTGATATGGATTTGAAATATATGTTGTATATGAAGTTACTGGATAATTATAATATGTTGTTTGGTATGTTGTTGGGTAGTATGGAGAAGATGAGTAAGTGTAATATGAATAAGGATTAGAATAAACTGTGTTATATGTTGTGTAACTTTGTGTGTAATTGTAAGCATTTGCGTAAGATGAATTTGGGTAATAATTTGATTGACTATAATTGTCTGTGTAATAATATCTATTAAAGCCAGTAAATGCAAAAGCATTTAATGAAACTATCATTATGAATAAAACTATTGCTAAATTTCTGTAATTCATACTAATATTATGCTAAAAAAAGTATATAAAGCTTTTGTTCCGGTTAATAAGTGAACTTTTATTAGTTTATTAAAAATTTACTTTACTGGGCCTATTCTTTTTAATCTTACATTTACTGTGGGCTGTTTTTGTGGATAGATATATTGTTGCTTTCCATTTTTTGTAACATTTATTTCAATTGGTTGTACTGAAAAAGGTTTATTTGTCATAGTATCTATTCTTCGACCATATAATTCATTTTGTGAATTATATCTATACACATTTGATTGTTTTGGTTCAGATTTTCCAGCGCCTAATCGTGCAACTGGGTATTTTTTCTTAAGTATTTTAGTTACTTGTTTTCTTCTCACACTACTCATAAAAAGAACTAGTTTTTAATCTTTATATAGTTTTCTTTATTTTAAATAATTACTCAAAAACATCAATTCGTGAAAATTCACTAATTTCTCCACAAATGTTAGTATTTAGTAATTTTTTACTTTCTTCTTTTGAATAATTTCCAAGAAGCCAAGATAATTTCATTAAAGCAGTTTCAGGTAGCATATCTTCACAATAAATTACGCCAATTTCAGATAATTTTCTTAAATTAGTGTAAACAT
>JAQUZG010000046.1 GCA_028691435.1 Candidatus Iainarchaeum sp. | reverse complement strand
GTTGAAGCAGTATCGATTTCAGCAGGAATTCCAACCCCAAGAACATACGTTATTGAAGATTCGGCATTAAATGCTTTTGCAACTGGAAGAGATCCTGAAAATGGAGTTGTTTGTGTTACAACTGGTCTAATGTCCAAATTAAATAGGCAAGAACTTGAAGGAGTTATTGCACATGAAATTGCACATATAAAAAATTTTGATATAAGATATATGATGTTAGTAACAGTATTAATTGGAATTATTACATTATTGTCCGATTTTTTACTTAGAAGTTTTTTTTATTCATCAGTATCGAGAAATAGAGAGAATAATCAATTAACATTGTTAATGATAGCAGTTGGATTTTTACTTGCAATATTAACTCCATTCGTAGGGTATTTGGTTAGAATGGCAATGAGTAGGCAAAGAGAATATTTGGCTGATGCAACAGGGGCAAATTTAACAAAATATCCAAAAGGATTGGCTGATGCACTTAGAAAGATTAGTCAAGATTCAAAACCACTCTCAAAAATAAACAAAGCTAGTGCTCATTTATTTATTTCAAATCCATTTAAGAAAAAATCATTTATTTCAAATTTATTTTCAACACACCCACCAATTGAAGATAGAATTGACAAATTAGAAAGAATGTAACAAGAAAGTTCGCTTTCGCTCACAAATTTTTAACTAGTTAATTCCATCCATTTTTTCATTGTTTTTTGTCCATCTTTGATTTGAGGCGGATCTTTTGAATAATATCCTAAAAATTTTAAAGGTTTTTTGCAAATAGGACAACATTTTAACTTTTTAAATCCAAAATCCTTTAATTTTGTTTGGTTTATACTTGACTGAACTCCTGCCCCATATTTTTTTTTAGTTCTTCTTGCATATGCACCATAATAACGAATCATTTTAAATTGTGGTGGAGGGATGTGTTGGATTAAAGCTGAAATGAAATCATGAACTTCCATTTTTACAAAAACTTTTTTGTCTTCATTATTAACATAAAAGAAAGTTACTGTTTTTTTATCATAATTAGTAATTCTTGTATTTGCAATTGCAGGATGTCTTACATATCTTCCAACATATTTAGAAATTATTTTAGGATTATTAATTTTTCCTTTGCTGTGCACCCAAATATAAAATCCTTTTGGATACTTTTTATACATATCATCAACAATTCGACTATCTAATCCATTATTTCCAAAGGATTTTAAAACATGATACTGCCATGTTTTACGAAAACCATTTGCATGAATATATTCACATTTATGGAAATTACCTTTAAAATCAAAAGCTCCTTCAGTTATTAATAGATGTAAATGAGGTTGTTTTTTCATATCCTTACCATAAGGATGCAAAATAACAATAACACCAATTTTAACCTTCCTTCTCAAAATTTTAGAAAAATAATCATTAAAGGCGTTTATTGCGGCATCCATATACACTTTTCTATGATTCCAATCATCTAAATAATTCCAAAGAACATCAGGAACACTCATAACTATGTGGCGATGAGGAACTTTAAACATAGCTTCACTTAAACTGTTACTCCATTGATCAGTATATCTCTTACCACAACAAGAGCAGATTCGACTATTGCACCCTAAACGTAAGAATAAAAACATATCACAATTTTTACAATAATGCAAATAACCATGTTTGTTCTCGCCATAACAACCAATTGCCTTTTCAACTTCTTTTCTCTGATAATCCTCAACTTCATTAAACAAAAGATAATCATCCCAATTATCCTTTAAAATATTCTTAACAAGAATCGAAGGTTTTTTATATGATGCAAGATTCATTTTTTTATATGTATTATTTGTTGTCCTAACTAATAATACGGGGATAAAGATTTATTTCTTTTTCCCTTATTTTCTAAAAATAGCATAAGAAATAATGTTCCAAAGGAAATATTAACTTCCAAAAGAAATTGATTTTATACTTTATATACAATAAAAAAAATATAATAATAAAATAGTAAAGAAAAAATTATTTTTCAATATAAAGTGTTTGAGATGGATATGCAAACACAATACCTTCAGATTCAAAATCTTTTTTAATATCTAAATTAATTTTTTGAAGAGTATCCATATATGAATAATAATCAGGTACATCCATATAATAAACAATTTCAAAATCCAAAGAATAAGGTCCAAAAGATTTAAAATGACATCTATCAAAAGTAGCAGGCTCAATTTGATCAAAGATGTTTTTGATTAAATTAGGAATTTTTTCTAATTTTTCATTGGATGTATCATAAATAACTGACAATGGGAAAACAACCCGCCTCCTAGTCATTTTTTTATAATTATTTACTCTAATTTGAGTTAATTCTTTATTTGAAATAACTAATTCATGACCATGTAAAGTTGTAATTCTCGTACTTTTAAGGCCAATTTGTTGTACGATACCCATATCTCCTTGATCAAGTACAATATAATCACCAACTTGAAACGGTTTATCAAAATAAATAGTAATTGCAGAAAAAATATCAGTAAGAACATTTTGAAGTGCAAGAGCTATAGCAATTCCCCCAATTCCAAGACCGGCAATAAGTGATGTTATATTTATTCCAAGATTTCCTAAAACAAATAATATTGCAAATGCATAAATAAAATATGCAGAAAAATTAGCAATAAATCTAAGAAACATATTAAGATCGGAAGAGCACACG
>JAQUZG010000021.1:8145-12443 GCA_028691435.1 Candidatus Iainarchaeum sp. | reverse complement strand
CACCGGCAAAGTCCTTTGAATTGGTTTATATTTACTAATTTGTTTAATATCTTGGGTTAGGCAAAAGATTTAAAAAGTTTTGAGTATAATATATTATTATTGCGTCCCCGGGGGTGCTTAGGCAATCCCGGGCTTATATTTATGAAGCAAGCTATTTTATTTGTTGATAGTTCAAATGTTTATCATGCATTAAAAGAAGAAAAAATGCTTGATTCTTTTTCTTATAAGTGGCTTTTTGAAGAATTATCAAAAAAATTTCAAATAAATAAAGTATATTTTTATGATGCAGTAAAAAATGAAAAAATTGAACCAATAGGTTTTAGAAAGCAACAAAAGTTTCATGCTAATTTAGAAAAAGAAATACCAAATATTATTATTAGTCATAGAAAATTAAAATATGACAATGTTGAAAAAAGAATAAAAGATGCAAAAGATAGATCTGATTTTTGTGAGTCTTGTAAGAATAAAATTCAAGATTTTTTAAAGATTGCAGGGTTAACCAAAATTTCACATGAAAAAGGTGTTGATGTAATGCTTGTTACAGATATGATAAAAAATGCTTTTCAAGATAAATTTCAAACAGCTTTGCTTTTTAGCGGAGATGCTGATTTTATTCCAGCAATTGAATTAGTTAAAAATCTAAAAAAAGATGTAATAAATATTCATTTATATTCTGGAAGTGCAAGAGAATTAAGACTTGCTTGCGATAATCACATTTTAGTAGGAAAAGATTCAAACAATAATTTATTTATTAACTAATCTCATCATCAAAACTAAACCATTTTTCTTTTCCAATAATTATGTGATCAAGTAAAGCAATTCCAATTAACTCAGAAGCTTTTTCTATTTTTGAAGTTATTTCTTTGTCTGCAAGAGATGGGTTAGGGTCTCCAGATGGGTGATTGTGCACTAAAATTATTCCTTGTGCGGATTCTTTGATTGCGATTTTGAATACTTCGCGTGGATGAATTAAAACAGAATTAAGTGTTCCAATTGCAATTAGATTATAAGAAATAATTTCATTTTTAGAGTTTAAGTGTAATACATAAAAGTGTTCTTGTTTTTTAGTTGAAATTAATGGATTCATTAAATCAAAAACATCTTTTGCATTAGTAATTTTTATTATTTTTTTCTTTTCCATGTTAACTCGTTTATTGATTTCAAAAATTGCTTTTATGCTAAGGGCTTTGCTAACTCCAATACCTTTTATACTACATAATTCTTGTATGGATAATTCACTCAAATTAGACAAAGAAAAAGTTGAAATAATTCTTTGACTCATTTCAATAACATTTTCGTTTTTATTTCCAACTCTTAAAATAATTGCAAGTAATTCACTAGCAGATAAGTTTTCACCACCATATTTTAGCATTCTCTCACGAGGTCGCTCACCAATAAAAATTTCTTTTATTTTCATTAAAAAATTAAAATTAATTTAATTAAAAACAAATGTTTTAATTCGTTGATTGTTGTAAAGATAGTTTTTTTAATTAATTTTAAGAAGAATATTTATAGAAAGGTGATTGAATGGGTGGAACATTAAATTATGAAAAAGTTCAAAAAGGTAAAAGTGAAAATTATCGAATCCTTGCGGGCGGAGGAGATTTTCCAAAATGTATTGGTCTTTATCCAGATTGTCCAGAAACACCAACTTTGCTTGAAAAGAAATGTAGGTCTTGTCCAAAAACTGAAACTGTAAAAAAACCTAGACTTGAATGGATTACTTGCGAATTTTGTAAAGAAGAAGAAGCTGTACCAGTAGATCCAAAAGAAGACATAATAAGTACAAAATGTCATTTTTGTAACAAAGAAAATTCAATTGAATACATTAAATCTAAAAGATAATTATTTTTATAAATAATATTTTTAAAATTATTTTATTTAATATATCAATCAATTTAATCACATTTTAACTACCGGCTAACTACTTAAATAACTTTTTTATTTAATTCATAAAAAAAACTTTATGATTCAAATAATATTATAAATGATAAAAAAATTTAGGATATAACAAATAATCTAAAAAATAAAGATTAATAATTCAATATTCCATCAAAATTTGAATTTTACAAATCTTAGCTTATTTTTATAAAAATTTGTATTCAAAAGTTAATTGGTAAGAACATGGAAAAAAAACAAGTAAATTTACATTTTTATATTGATGTTTCAGGAGTACCATACAATACAACATTTGTTGGAGTAATTGTTTCAACCCCTCAAATAATAGATAAATCATTAAAAGCATTAAAACAACAAAAAAATCTTTTCTCAAAAAAAGCCAAAGAATTAAATCATGAAGAATTATTGAAAGTTTTAAAAGTATTTGATTCAAAAGGATTAAAGATGATTACAACAAAATTTAATTCTAGTGATTGGGAACAATTTCAACAAGATTATGGAAAAGAAAAAGAATTTAAAGAAAAAATAATGGGTTATATTTATTATGAATTAATGTTAGAACAACAAATGTATAAAAATTTTCCTTATTTTGTTACAACTTGCACAGAAGATCATCTAAAAATTGACAGTGTTCATAACTATGCTAGGATACTTGCAAAATCAGATAAAAGACAAATTGATTTTTCAAAAGGGAATGGAAATAATAATAGTGGATTAAAATTAGTAGATTATGTTGCGCAATCATATAGAAAAATAAAATATAAAAAACTAAAACAACTAAACAATTTAAAGTGTAAAAAAATACAAAAAAATGAAAGATATTTTAAAAAATTATTTGATTAATGGCCACCTGGGCTTCAACATTGTTAGAAAATTTTTTAACTTCAAGACAAGCTCTACTTCAAATTTACTCTAACAACTCTGTTTATTTGGCTTAGCCAACTTTCTTATAGGAGGTTGTATAGCATTAGCAACACTACCTAATATAAAGATGTTTATAAACATATTTAAGTTTAACCTTTGATATACATAAACAACAAATTAAAATTAATTTTGTGTTAATTATTATAAAAAAATTTAAAAAAAATTGTTCTATTCTTGAACAACTTTTTTCATTCTTTTGTTTAAAGAATAAGGTACTTTTGCTTTACAAACAGCACATTCAGCAACGAATGCCGGTGTTTTGTTTTGCTTTTTAACTGTTGCAATAAATTTGTATTTTCCCATGTAACCGTGACCAGTGTTTTTTTCGTGTCTTACGTTACCGTGAGCTGTTGATCTACCTTTACCAGATTTGAACTCTTTTAATTTGTGTTTAGTATGTTTTTTACATTTTTTACAATACATTTCTTTGTCTTTTGGAACTTTCATATAACTCACCAGAGTAGTTTAAGCATATTTGCTTCAATTATAATAAAGAATTATATGCAAAGCTTTTAAAAGGTTCTCCCAAGGTTAAAAAGAACAATTGAGTAATCAGTAATTGATTTAAAATTTAAAATATTTTTAAATAAAGAATTATTTTAGAAGGAAATTTATGTTTTGTAACAAGTTATTTAAACACTTATTCTCATATATTAACAGACGATAAAGAGAATTTTTTAGAGTTAAAAAAGGTGATTTTTTTGATTAGTGAATTAGTAAGAACATTAAAACAAATGGTTAATCCATTTGTATATTTACCAATGATTGTTGTTGCAATTGTTGCTATTTTTCTTGAAGCAATAACTAATAATTATTTGAATGATATGTTAATGGACTTAGCTCTTTATAGTGAATTTGTAACAATTGACATAGTTGCAATTTTATTTACTTATTGGCCAACAATTCTAATTTTGATTTGTGCTAGTATAATTAGTTTTTTTACAATTATTGTTGCATCAATTATTGTTGCAAGAATTGCAAAAGGTCAAGGCATATTAAAAGCAGTTAATGATTCAATGATGGAATTTTCAAAATCTTTTTATGCAGCAATTTATATTTTAGTAATTTTATTTTTATTTGTTATAGTTGGAGGAACATTGAATGTTGGTCTTGATTTTATTTATAGTCTGGCTCCAAGTGAACAATTATTAAATTTGATTAGTTTAGTTATTGCTCCATTATTGTTTTTTGTTTTAGGGTTAGCAATTTTAATAAAAACAATTTTTACTATTCCTGCTTTAACAGAAGGAAATATAAAAGAAGCAATTGGAAAAAGTTTTTCTTTTACAAATAACAAATTAATAAAGAGTATTGTTTTTATGGGATTAGTAGTGATTGTTTATAGTATAATTAATTATATTGCGCTTTTATTATCAAGTTTAGTTACTGTGGGCGGGTTAGATTTGTTAACTTATTCAATAATTGAAATTATTGGAAACACATTTTTTGTTTTAGCAATTTCAAATTATTATTTT
>JAQUZG010000021.1:0-8045 GCA_028691435.1 Candidatus Iainarchaeum sp. | reverse complement strand
GCTATCAAGGAACTTGATAAGGTAGAATCAAGAATTAGAGAAGCAATGATTATTTTAAGTGAAAGAAATACTTATCTTACTGATTTAGAAGAAGAGATGAAGATTGCTAAAGAATATGATGAACTTGAAAAAGATAGAAAACAAATTAAAGCAACTATTTTAGATAGCGAATTAAATGAGATTGAAAAAAGATTAAATAATATTGAAAATGATTTAAACGAACAATTAAAACAAAAAGAAGAAATCGAAAAAATCATTTCAACAGATACTCAAATTTTAGTTGAAACAAAACAAAAAGTAAATGAATTAAGTAACAAAGTTTTAGCTAATTCTCAAGAAATTTATAATACAATTGGAAAAGAGTATGAAAGTATTAAATCTAATTTAAATCTTGAAAAAGAAAAATTATTGCTTAAAAAAGAAATTATCAAAAAGAATAAAGAAAAAATTGATTTAAACAATAAGAATAATTCTCATTCAAATAAAGAAAAAGAAATAATTGAAAAAAAATTAGATGAAAACAAAAAGAAAGTTGATGAAATTGAAAAAAAATTAGATGAAATAAAAAAGAAAAAGAGTGAAATGGAAAAAATTGTTGAAGAAAAATCAAAAGTAATTAAAAAAAATGAAGAAGAATTTGAATTAATTAACAAAAGTATTGAAGAGAAAAGAAGTCAATTGTTTGATTTAGAAGTTTATTTATCTCAATTTCAAAAAGAACAAGAAAATATGTTAAAAAATAAAAAAAGACTAAGTAATGAAAAAGAATTGATTGAAAAAAGAATAAATGAAGTAAAAGAAAAAAAACATAAATTAGATGAAATAAATAAAGTTAATCCAGAACAGAAAATTAATGAAATTGATAATAAAATTGAATTAATTAAAAATCAAAAAAGTATTGCTCTTGCTATAATTAGTGAAGAAGAAAAAAGAGTAAATGAATTAAAAAAAGAATTATCAAAATGCCCAGTTTGTGAATCAAGTCTTGATGAAAAAGTGAGATTACATTTAATAAGTGAAAAAAGTAAAAAGATAGAACATAATAAAAATGAAATTAATCGATGCGATAAAGAGATTGAAAAAGAAAAAAGTGAACTTGAAAAGTTAAAACAAATGGTTAAGGAAATGCACATTTTAAGTGGACAAGTTAGAGATTATAATGAGTTAATTGAAAAAGAGAAATTAATCAATAAAGAATTAATTGAATTAAAGGAAGTTAATAGTAAAGATTTTGAAAAGGAAGAAAAGAATAGGACAGACATTAACAAACATGTTGAAGAGTTAAAAGAAAAAAGAGAAAAGATTAGATTACAAATTAATGAGATTAAAACTGAAAATATTTTTAAGGAATATGCTTTAATTAATAAGACAACCGAAGAACTTATACATAATAAAAGTTTAGTTGATCATGACTCTAACAATTTGAACTATTCATTAAACAAAATAAACCTACTTGAAAGCAATTCTAGCAAGGAAAACATTGAATTATCTAGTGAAATTGATAAATTATCTAAAGAAATTGAAGAAAAAAACGCTTCATTAGTAGAAAAAGAAAAGGAAATTAAAGTTAAAGAACATGAGATTGACTTGGCAAAGAAAAACAACCAATCATTAATCGTTGAAAAAGAAAAAATGGATAAGAAAATAGAAAAACTTGAAGAAACACTAAAAAAAGACAGTGAAAGAGTAAAAAAAATTGAATTTAGAGTAAATGAAAACAATATTGAAAAAAGTAAACTTAGTGTAAAAAAAATAGACTTAAGCGAAGAATATAAATTATTTGAAATGATTGAAAAATTAAAAGGAAGAGAAGTTAATGAATTAAAAGAAAAATTAGTTACAATTGATAAACGTCTTGAAAATATTGGCGCAGTAAATATGAAAGCAGTTGACAATTTTAACGAATTAAAAAAAGAAGTTGTTGATATACAAGAAAAATCAAATAAACTTACTGAAGAAAGACTAACAGTTCTTGACATGATTGACAAAATTAATTTCAAACGAACAGAAGTGTTTATGGATTGTTTTAATCAAGTAAATAAAAACTTTGAAGACTTATTTGATAAATTCCTTGATGGAGAAGGAAAATTAGACTTAACAAACATAGAGAATCCATTAGAAAGTGGTCTTTTAATTGATGCAAAATTAAAGAAAGGAAAATTACAAAATATGGATTCATTGAGTGGCGGAGAAAAAACACTAACGGCATTAGCATTTATGTTTTCAATACAACTTTATAGTCCAGCACCATTCTATGCATTTGATGAAGCCGATGCGGCACTTGATAAAGAAAACTCATTAAAAATGGGAAATGTAATTGAAATGATTTCACGAAAAAGTCAATTTATTGCAGTAACACATAATGATACAATAACAAAAAAAGCAAAACAAATAATTGGAGTTGCAATAAACAAAGACCATAGTTCAGTAATTGGATTAAAATTAAAAAATGAAAAATTTGGCAGTTTGAAAAATGAAATGGACGAACAAATAAATGAATCTAGTTAAATAAATTAACTTATTTTAATAAAGACTAATTAAAGTTATTAAAATAAAAAATAGTATATTTAAATTCTTTTTAAAAAGCTTAAATAATTATTTTCTCTTTGAAGCTTCAATCAGTCTTTTTCTAGATGCTTTTTCTTCTTCTGCTTCTTTTTCTTCTTCTTCAACTTTTTCACTAGTTCCTTTAACTTTTTCAGACTTAGCTAGTTTTGCTCTCAATCCTCTTAGTCGAGAAGATAATTTAGCATCATTTGTTTTTTTAAGATTAGATAAATTTGAGTCAGTCAAATTTTTATCTTTTAATACTCTTGCAAATTTTGTTTGATTAGATCCAACTTTTAAAGTAGAGGATTTTTCAGTTAAACTAATTTGATTTTTTAATGATTTAATTTCTCTTTCTAAATCATTAAAATGAGAAACATAATCTTCATCCAAAATTAATCCTTGAGAATAATGATTTTCTAAATCATTAACTGTTTTTTCAAGAACAGCCAATTTTGATTTTAAAGAAACCTCTGATTTAGCTTTACCTTTAATTAAATCAGTATTTTCATCATATGCAAATTTTCCTGTTTTAGATTTGTTTGATTCAGTAAGATTAAAACTAGTTAATAAATCTAAAAATATATTTGATTTAACTTCGTTTTCTTTTTTCAAATTATTGTCAAGTGAAGTATATTTTTCTTTTAGAAGCATATATTCTGAAGAAGAAATTTTTTTAGAAACAACAGCTTTATCAAGATTTGAAAGCACTTTGTGGATTTTTTTTGATTTTTCCTTTTTTAACAAGTGGTTAGTTTCAGTAGATTTTGAACCAATTGAAAGAATAAAAATCAAAACTAAAACCAATGCTAAAAGTGCAATTAACACTTGAGCAAAAAATGGAACATTAAATGATTTGATAGTATTTATTGAAACACCAATTCCAAGATTTGAATCATCATCAATAACTGAATTATTATCCCAAGTCATTGGAATAGTTATGTGATTAACTGAATTATTTGATTTATAATCTGTATCAAAAGCATTTATATCAAAAAGAGAATCATTAATAGTTATTGTTTTTAATGTTGCAAAGTTTGTTAAAATATCTTTTGAAATAAGTTTATTTGCATAATCTAAATTTAATGAAACAGTAGTTAAATCAAGAACTGTTGATAAATAATTATTGCTTAATTCTTTTTGACCAAGACTTAATTCATAATTTGCATCTTGATAATAAAATATTGCATGATCCCTATAAAGATTTGCCCAAATAGATTCAATAGATTTAGTTTTATCTATATTGTCTTTTGCAAGAGAATTTAAATTATTTTTATCAATCAGACTATTTGATCTAACGTCCGATTCAAAAAAAGATTTTGAAAAATATGTATCAAAAAGAGCAGCATAATAAAATCCATTATCTATTGAAATTAAAGCTGCATTTAATCTTCTATTTATTTCAGTTAAATTTGGCAATGTTCTAATAACAATTCCATCAGAAGATGAATTAGATTGTGAACTATTTAAATCACCAAGTAGATAAGAATTAATTTGATTATTTATATCATTAATTTCATTTTTAACTTGATTAATAAATTCTGTAGAATATTTTCCTTCTTTTAAAACTTTATCAGTTTTTGC
The DNA here is from genome assembly GCA_028691435.1 of Candidatus Iainarchaeum sp. Taxonomy (GTDB): domain Archaea; phylum Iainarchaeota; class Iainarchaeia; order Iainarchaeales; family JAAZKV01; genus JABIDZ01. The sequence continues at coordinate 3,914 of JAQUZG010000021.1, read as the reverse complement.
ATATGAATAGAAGTTTCTTGAAATCATAAACCAATTCTTTGCAGAATAATATTCATAAATTAAATTAAAGTAAACATCTTCTTTTTCAGAATTAGAAAGATTTTTTATAGAATTATAATCAAAATCACTAAGTTTATTTAAAGCATTTTCACTATATGCAAGTCTTTGTTGACTTCCAACAATCCATTCATAATTATTTATAGGTATGAAATTTAAGTACTTTTTAAAATCAGTTATTTGACTTCTTAAATAAGTCACTCTGTCTTTTATTGCACTTGAACCATTTAACAAAATTGATTGATCTAATGCAATTTCATTTATTGTATTCGCGATTACACTTGCGTTAAATGCATAATTTGCAGCAGAGTACAAATAATTTTGATCAAGATATATTTTTGCAAGTTCAATGTTTCTTTCAGCAATTCCTAAATATGGATAATATTCACTTCGTTTTGATTCATCAAGAGTTGAAATTTCAAGCGAATTTTTTGCTTCTTTGATGTCCTTTATTGTTTGATCAATTGTTTTTTCAGTTATAAAAACCATTGGAAATAAATTTGAAGAATAATTAATTGGATCAGGAGTAAATCCTGAATATGCTTGACTTGCATTTACTTCAATAGTGTTAAAATCACTATATGCATAATTTATAACTTCATCAATATTTGAAACTTCAACAATTTTTAATCCAAGTTTTTCAGGACCATAAGAAAGTAGATTAATTGAAGTAACATGATTATTTTCAGTTGTAACTTGAAGTGCTTCTCCTTTTGGAATCATAAAAAGTTTTATACCAATATTTGCAGCAGCTTTTGCTTTTGGATAAACCCCACCAACAGCACCAATTGAACCATCAGAATTAATTGTCCCTGTAATACCTACTTCTTTTGGCAATTTTTTTTCAGAAAGCATTGAATAAGATAAAAGAGCCATTGCTGCTCCAGCAGAAGGGCCATCAACTTCACTTGCATTAGCAACAATATCATAAATTAAACTTTTATTAGATAACAAAACATTTGCTTTTTCTTGAGCAATTTTTAATGAAATATTCCCTGTTGTTTGAGTATCCTTTCCAACTAATGATTTTGAAGTAATAAATGCAACTTGTCCATCCCCATCAATAGTGTATGCTCTTAATGTAGCTGGTACACCAATCTGTTCATCAGTAACAGCAAAAATATTTATTTCACCATTATTTAAAACAGCAAAAACAAAATTTGATAAAAATAGAATTGAGATTAAAATTATAAAAAAATTTAATAAACTAAAATTATTTTTTAACATAATAAATAAACGAATTAAAGATTTATAATCTTTTGTGCGCGAGAGATAACAAATAAGAATATGTCAAAAATAAATTAGGTTAATTAAAATAAAATTTACAAAAATAAAGGTTTTATTAAAATTTAATTTTTTTAAATTTAAAATTAGTTTGTTAAAATAATAAAGAATGCATTTGATTGCATTCTTTAATTAGTTAACATCTATCCGAATAATGCGCCAAGACCTGCGGCTGCTTCTTCTTCAGATTTTTTAGTATCTACTTCTGGTACTTCTTCTTTTGCTGCTGGTGCACTTGCGCCACTAGCTGCTACTGGAGCAACTGCTGCTTTAGCAATAGCATCATCAATATTTATGTTTTTTATTGAAGCTACCATAGCTTTAACTTTCATTGCATCGAAACTAACGCCTGCTGATTTTAAAATTCCTTCAACTCCAGCTTCGTCAATACTCTTCCCAGCTTTGTGAAGTAACATTGCTGCATATACGTATTCCATTTCATTCACCTCATAATCCCATAATTTTAATTTGATTCTTCTGTTTTTGCTTCTAAAGAATCAGTAGAAGTTTGAGAAGCAGTTGCTTCTTGAACTGCTTTTGCTTCTCTTTCTGCTTTTATTACAATTAATTCAGTACTTGCATCATTATATATTTCTGCATTAACACTTAAATTTAATGCTTCTTGATATGCAAGAACAAATTTATTGAATAATTCTTCTTCATCAACATCTAATATTTCTGCTGAGAAAAATTCATTTTCTTTTTTATCTAAAACACCATTAACTTTCATTCCAACTTTAATAGGCTTTAGATTTAATTTAGATAATACATCAGCTACTTCTTGAGTAACTTTATCTCCTTTAGGTGTAACCACTTTATCAGAAAGTATTGCAATTGATGCACCTTTAACTTGCACTTTAAGTCCAGCTGCCTTTAATGTTGACAATGCTGGTCCTGGAGGAAGTCCAGTGTCACCTGCTTGAACAAGTATATCTGATGTAGCAATATCGCCAGCTTTTGCAAATGCACTTCCTTTATTCGCTTTAATAAAAGAGAACAATTCAAAAGGATTTTTCTTTGAAAAAATCACTGCGATACTTTCTGTTACTAAATGATCTAATTTTGATGTATCAATTCCAGATTCTTTAAGTGCTAATGCAACAACTCTTGTTTTTGCAACAACAATTACCGCTTCTGGAGCTAATTTCTTTCTTAATGAAGAAATAATATTAGCAGGTAATTCTTTTAGTGGTGTAACCGCTATTACTGGATATTCTTTTGCTAATTTAACAATTAAGTCTTTTTTAGCTTCTTTCCATTTTCTATCATGTGAAGTCATTATTGATCACCCACTTTAACTGGAGCACCCATTGTTGTTTTAACATAAATATTTTTTATGTTTTGTTTCTTTTGTGGTAATGAATTCATAACTGCTTCAGAAGCAACAATCATGTTCTCAGCAATTTTTTCTTCATCTCCATCTTCTTTTCCAACAACAACGTGAACAACAGGCATAAATTTTCCTTTTTTATTTGATATTGTTACTTGTGTTTTTGTTTTTGACAAAACTTCATCAAACGAATTAATGTTTGTTATAGGTTTTGGCATTTTTCCTTTTGGTGCTAATTGTTGTCCTAAGAATTTAGCAACTGTTAACATTACTGATCCTTCAGCAAACAATGCATCATATGCAATTAATTCTGCAACTTTCATTTTGTTTTTTGATAAAGCTTCAATGTCTTTGTCCATAATAACTAGACTAACTTTATCTTTGATTGATGAAACGAATTCATCAGATTTTGCAAAAATCCCAATTTTTCCTGAACCTTTTCCAGTAGAATTAGGTAAAATTACTTTCAAATTTACTTGATTTTGCGGTTTCTTCATATCAAGACCTGTGAAATTAATCATCATGTCAACTGTTTGAACGAAGTTACGCTTTTTTGAAAGTTCTTTTGCTTTCTTAATAGCCTCTACAGCTTCACTTTTCTTCATTGTAAACACCTTCCGCCTAAGCGGTATGAAAGAATTCAATTAATAATTAAATTCTCTCGCGGCCTAAAAATAGGCACTACTTAATAGATAAACTAAAATATGAAAGGTTTTTAAATGTTCTAGACGCAATACACAAAATATTATACATAATTTTTTTTTAGTAAAATAAAAAACTGATTAAAAAATACAATAAAAATAATTGATAAAAAAGTAAAAAAAATAAAAGAAAATTAAAAAAAATAAAAAATTGATTAAAATTAATTAATCAATTTATAATCTAGAATCGAATTTGCCTTCGTTAAGCATTTTGATTGCTGCTTTTCCTTTCACACCTTCAACAGTAATTCCCATTGAATTACATGTACCCATTATTTCTTTTACAGCATTTTTCATATCTTTTGAATTCAACACATCATATTTTGTTTGAGCAACTTTTTTTACTTGTTCAACAGTTAGATTTCCAACCATTGTTGCTTTTGGAGAACCAGATCCTTTTGCAGCACTTGCTTCTTTACAAATTAATGCACTTGTTGGAGGTAAACCAACTTGTATATCAAAAGATTTATCAGCATTTATTGAAATTGTAACTGGAACTTGCATTCCATCTAAATCAGCTGTTTTTTCATTTATTTTAGCAA
>JAQUZG010000020.1 GCA_028691435.1 Candidatus Iainarchaeum sp. | reverse complement strand
AAACTATCACAACTAGAAGAAGAAATCGTATCAAAAGAATACACAAAAGACAAAAGATTAAAAAGAAGTAAAATAAAAATCATATGGAACATATACTACAAAATATTTGGTTAGGCGAAAAAATGAACAAAACAAAATTAATTAAAACAATGTTATTACTAACAATAATTTTATTTTTAACTAGTTTTGTTTTTTCAGTAAGTGATTTAAATAATTTTAATGATATAAATTCTGATGTTGATAAATTATTGATTGATTCAAATAATTATTCCACTAATTCAGATATATTAATAAATACAATTACTTATGGTGATGAAAACATATTACAAAATACTGTTGATTCTAATGTTGATTCTAATATTATTATTTTTCAACCATCTGATCGTGCAAATTATTTAAAATCACAAATAATACAATTAGAATCAAATATATTTGAAATGAAAAAAAATTCTTTTACAACTACTCGTTTAAATGATGAAATATTTATTGCTAATCAACTTTATTCAGAAATAATTTATAATGAAGAAAATGAATTAAAAGTAGATTATGAAACGCTTGAAAAAAGGATAAATAGTATAAAAAAAATAATTTCAATAGCTTATCAAAATCAAGATGAATTAAAAACATTTAATGAATCAATAAATAAAGTTGATAATACAATTGATAAAAATGATTTATTTTTAATTTATGAAACTGCAAATACTGAATTTATTGATGAACGGTATGAAAATAGTTTAAAATTAATTGAACAAGGTTATGAAAAAATTGTTGAACTTCAATCAATTGAATCAAAAGCAAATGCTGTTTATTTAGCAACAACAAAAAATGTCGAATATTTTTTGAATACTTATTATATTTATATAATTTTAGCTTTTTTAATCCCATTCATTGTTTATCTAATTTTTAAAAGAAGAATTAGGGTGTTTTTACTAAATTCAAAATTGGATTCAAATAAACTTGAATCAGATGTATTAAAAAGTCAAATTAAAAAAACACAAGAAGATTACTTTATAAAAAATATTTTACCTGCATCTGAATATGGTATAAAAATAAATTTATATAGTGAAAAACTTAGAGATTTAAACAGATTAAATGCGATGTATAATGAAGAATTAGCAGAACTTAATAAGAAAAAAAGACTTGAAAAATTATTAAATAAATTAAAATTTAAAAAAATTTAAAAAAGCTTATAAACAAAAAAGGTGTTAATTAAATATGGCAAAAGAACAAGAAAATAATTTAAAAATTAATAATTCTGAGTACGGACGTTCGTTTTATATGCCAGCTGTTCCAGGAATTGAAAAATTATTTACTCGTGGAATCCCAAATGGTTCAGCAGTTATTGTTGAAGGTGGGCCTGGGTGTGGAAAAACTATTTTTTGTTTACAAGCTTGTGTTCATGCTTGTGAAAAAGGTAAAAAAGTATTATTTATGAGTTTTGAAGAACCAGAAAATAATTTAAGAAGTCACTTAAAAATGTTTAATTTTGATGTTGAGAAATTTGAAAAAAAAGGATTATTAAGATTAAAAAGATTTAATGCACTTGATATTGCAAGAAGTGTTGAAGCACTTTTAAGTGAAGCGAAAAAAGAATTATTAATTGATGTACAACCAATTTTAGTTCCACAAGATTTTGAACCAGATTTGATATTTATTGATTCATTAACATCTATTTCATCAGCATTTAGTGGGGAAAGTAATAGATTTAGAATTTATATGGAACAATTATTTAGATATCTTGAAGCAAACAATATTACTTCATTTTTAATTAGAGAAACACCCCACCCAACACACATAGGTACAGTTGTTGGTGGTGATGATGCAGCAGTATCTTTCCTTTCAGATGGAATTATTGTGATATATAATGTATTTTATGAAGATGGTGAAAGAAAAAGAGCTATTGAAGTATTAAAAATGCGTGGAGAAAAAATTAATCGAAAAATTGTTGAACTTCAAATTATTGATGGAAAAGGAGTAGTTATATATCCTGATAAACCATTAAAAGGAAAATATGTTCTTACTTAAATTATTTTAAATCAAAAAAAAATTATTCGCATATTTCCTTCTTCATCAAAACTTTCAATTAAGAATGAGTCGTTTCTAAATTTAAATTCATGATTTAATCCAACTGAAAGTTTTTCCAAATCTTTATTTAATTGTTCAATTGTTTGTCTGATATCAGCAATATTTATTTTTGGATTATATTGTTTTAAGAATTGTTTTACTTCTTTTCCACGGGGGCTATTTTCAAATTTGCCTCTTAAGCCTTGTATTAATTCATCAAAATTTACTCCATTAACTCTTTCCATTTCAATAAGCCGTTTTTTTTTGATTGTTTTGACTAATATCTTGTTCAGCATATATTTTTGGACACCTAAAACTAACAACTTTATGAATTGGTAATTTTGGTTTAATTGGTGCGTGATTTGGCGAAAAATCAAAAGTTGAATTTCTTCTTTTTCTTTCTACTAATGCGTCGTATTGATTTAATCGTCTATAATAGTCTAACATTTCTGCACGATAACTTTTTAGTGATCTGTTTATTCCCATTTCAAAAAATCTAAAAATATCATTAAGTGGACTTTGTATAGATCTGTTATAATATTGATACTCGTGAAATATTTTAACTAATTTCTTTTTTCCAAAATAAATATTTGATTCACCACCACTATGGCTTGGAACTCTTTTTGCTAATTTTAATGCTAATTGTTTTAATCTGTTTGCTGTAATATTTTCAGGGGCTTGTAATTGTTGATATTTTTTATGTTGTTTACTTTCAATATTTGGAATTATTTTAGGATTAATCCTTTTTTTTATTTGATTTGATTTTAGTTGCATTTTATCACGTAGTTATCTATTTTGTGAGTCATTCTTTTTAAAATAGTTTTTATTGTAATTAGATAGCTTTTAAAATATCTTTTATTATAATTTGATTATGGATAATAGTGCAATTATTGAAAAACGAAAAAAAGAACATATTGATTTATGTGTAAATTCTGATGTTGCATTTGATAAAAAAACTACTCTTTTAGAATGTGTTGAATTAAATTATCAAGCATTACCTGAAATAAATTTTTCAGATGTAAATTTATCTACTGAATTTTTAGGAAAACAATTTTCATTTCCATTTTTAGTTTCTGCAATAACTGGGGGGGCACAAGTTTCAAAAAAAATAAATTTGAATATTGCAAAAGCTTGTGGTGAAATGGGAATTGGTATGGGTCTAGGTAGTATGCGAGCTATGATGGAAAATCCAAAATTAAAAGAAACTTATGATGTAAGATCAAGTGATACAAAAGATATTTTTTTAGCTGGGAACATAGGTGCAATTCAATTGCCAGAATATACTCCAAAGCAATTAAATGAAATAATAAGTTCAATGGATTTAAATGCAATTGCAATTCATTTAAATGCTGCTCAAGAAGCAATGCAATCTGAAGGCGATTTACATTTTTCAAATTTAATAGAAAAAATAGATGAATTTTCAAAAGAATTGAATGTGCCAGTTTATGTTAAAGAAGTTGGTCATGGCATAAGTAAAGAAATTGTTACAAAATTAAACAAAACAAAAATAAAAGCAATTGATATACAAGGTGCTGGTGGAACATCTTGGACAAGAGTTGATTCACTTCGTCATGAAAAATCATTTGGTGATGTTTTTAGAAATGTTGGAATTCCAACTGGACAAGCTTTAATCGACATTAAAAAAGTTATTTCACAAGATAAACAAATTATTGCAAGTGGTGGAATAAGAAATGGACTTGATGCAATTAAATGTATTGTAATGGGTGCGAATATGGTTGGTAATGCATTACCTATTTTAAAAGCTGAACAAAAATCATATGCTGATTTAATAGATTATTTAAAAAATTTTAAAAAAGAAATGGAAATAGCTTCATTTTTATTAGGGTGTAAAAATATAACTGATTTACATAATCAAAAATATTTAATTACTGGCAAACTTAAAGAGCTGGTTTAAATTGAAAAAAGAACATTTTAAACGAAAACCAATTGGAGAATCAACATCTACTCCAAGATCTTATACTTATAAATCAAAAAAATATAGAAAAAATGATAGATTTTCAAAGGCAAGAATAAGTTCTAATCCTGAATTATCTATTGCATTTAATAGATTATTATCAAAACCATTTTTTGAATATAAAGGAAAACTAATGTCAAAAAAACAATTCTTAGAAGACTATGAAAATCTTTTTGTTGATTTATCAAATTCAGATCCAGTTAAATGTAAACAATTAATTCATGATTCTACATTAGTTGTTGATGTAATGGGGGCAGATTATCTTAAAATCTATTTAAACACAATTCTAAAAGATGGTGTTGAAAAAGCTAATGAATTATTAAAAAAATGGATTGAATTCTAATTCTAGTTTTATCAAATTAACTAATTTTCGTCAAATAGCGATTGTGATTTCGTTATTAGGTTAATTTTTAAAGTTGATTGTTCATTATTTTTCTGTGTTAATATGGTAATTAAACTAATTCCATTGGAAGAAAGAAAAACTACATTTAATGAAATTGAAATTGGATTTACTAAAGAAGAAGCACTAACTGAAGCCAATAGGTGCTTACAATGTGCTAATCCAATGTGTGTTCAAGGCTGTCCAGCAAATGTAAATATTCCAAAATTTATTAAATCCTTTAGAGATGGAAATATTGAAGAAGCTGTAGAAATAATCAGAGAAAAAAATTTCTTCCCAAGTATTTGTGGACGAATTTGTCAACACGAAAAACAATGTGAAGGAAATTGTATTTTAAAAAATACTCCAGAAGGATCTGTAAAAATTGGAGCAATTGAAAGGTATATTGGAGATAATACACAAGTAAATATTAAACCACAATTAAATGGAAAACAAGTTGCTGTAATTGGTTCTGGCCCAAGTGGATTATCAGTTGCAGTAAATTTAGCAAAAGCTGGAATAAACGTAAAAGTTTTTGAAGTGTCTAATTCTTTTGGCGGAGTAATAAAATATGGTGTGCCCGAATTTAGATTACCAAAAAAAATTGTTTCAAAAGAATTAACTGTATTACATAATTTAGGAATTGATTTTGAACCAAATTCAAAAATTGCAGAATCAAAAATTGATGAAGTAGCAAAACAATTTGATGCAGTTTTTATCGGAACAGGTGTTGGAAAAGCTAGACCACTTCATATTGATGGAAGTGAATTAAAACGAGTATCCTCAGCAATGAAATTTTTAGTAAATTTAAATCAAAGCGGAATAGTTTTAGTAAAACCAGGTGAAAATGTTTTAGTGATTGGGGCAGGATATGTTGGAATAGATGCTGCACGAAGTGCAATAAGGTTAGGGACAAACGTGACTTGTATTTCAATACTTGATAAAGAAAAATCACTTGAAAATGTAAGTGAAAAAGATTATTTAGAAGCAGAAGAAGAAGGGGTAAAATTTATTTTTCAAGCACAAATAATAAAATTAACTGGGAATGAAGAAGGAAAAGTAAAAAAAGCATTTATCAAAAAAGATAATGTTGCGTGCGAAATGGATGTGGATAAAGTAATTTATGCAATAGGCCAATTAGCTGAAAAAGATGAATTTAAAAATAAATTAAAAGATGAAAAAGGATTAATTAAAGTAAATGAAAAATATCAAACTGTTATTGAAAATGTTTTTGCAGCTGGGGACTGTATACACGGACCAAAAACAGTAATTGAAGCAATAGATACTGGAAGAAAAGCGGCTGATTCAATAGTTGAATATTTAAAAAATAAAAAGTAAAAAATAATTTTTTATAAATTTAATTCATTAAATTTATTTTTTATAATTGGTTATAGTTAGTTGGGGGTAATTTTAATGGATGCAAAAAAGTTTGAAGGATTTTATAAAAAAACTGTAAATGAACGACTTGATATAATAACAAATGAATTTAATTTAAATCAAGAAGAAAAAAATTTAATTTCTAAAGAATCTTCACTTCCAACAGAAATTGCAAATAGAATGGTAGAAAATGTAATTGGTACATTTGGTTTACCTTTGGGATTTGCAACAAATTTTATTATTGATGGAAAAGAATATATTATTCCAATGGTTGTTGAAGAACCTAGTGTAATTGCAGCTGCATCTAATTCTGCAAAATTATCCTCTGGCTTTATTACTAATGTTGATGCTCCAATAATGATAGGGCAATTACAAGTTGTTAGAATGAAAGATATCAAAAGTGCAAAAGATAATATAACAAATCACAAAAAAGAATTAATTGCAACACTTGCTAATATTGATCCTATTTTAGTAAAATTTGGTGGTGGGCCAAGAGATATAAAAGTATATGAACTTGATACACCAAGAGGAAAAATGCTTGATGTTCATTTACTTGTTGACGTGCGAGATGCAATGGGGGCAAATGCAATAAATACAATGCTTGAAAAAATAAGTCCAAAAATTGCCGAATTAACAAATGGTGAAGTTGTCTTAAAAATAATTTCTAATCTTGCAGTCTATAGAAGAGCACAAGCAAAAACAATTTACACAAAAGAAAAATTAACAGAATCTACAAAAGGAAAAATGTCTGGTGAAGAAGTAATTGAAAGAATACTTGATGCGTATGCTTTTGCATCTAACACTTCTTTTAGAGCAGCAACACACAATAAAGGGATTATGAATGGAATTGATCCAGTAGTTATTGCAACTGGAAATGATTGGCGAGCAATAGAATCTGGTGCTCATGCTTTTACATCTTATAAAGGAAAATATTTACCTTTAACAAAATATTATAAAAATGAAAATGGGGATTTAGTGGGCGAAATTGATGTGCCTCTTGCACTAGGGTTAGTTGGTGGTGCAACAAAAATTCATCCAATTTCCCAAATTAATTTAAAAATTCTTGGAGTAAAAACTGCATCTGAATTAGCAAGAATAATTGCGTCTGTTGGGTTAGCAGAAAATTTTGCCTCAATGCGAGCAATAGTTACAACTGGAATCCAAGAGGGCCACATGAAACTTCATTCAAAAAACATTGCTGTACAAGCTGGTGCTATTGGAGAAGAAATTGATATTGTTTCAAAAAAGATGATTGAAGCAAAAGTTGTTAATCAATTAAAAGCTGAAGAAATTTTAAAAGAAATTAGAAAATAAATTTAATTTTTTTCTTTTTTAAAACTAAAATAAACACTTTGATAATTGACGAAACCTAATTCGTCATAAGAAAGGTTTTTATATGGTTTAGTTATCAACTATTCTTATTATGGCTGGAATAATTGGTTGGGGGGCATATATCCCAAAATATAGAATAACTGCAGAAACAATTGCAAAAGTAAACAATGATAGTGCACCTGCAATAAAATCAGGTTTGGGTTTAACAGAAAAAAGTGTTCCAGGAAAAGATGAGGACACAGTAACAATTTCTACAAATGCTGCAAGAAATGCACTTTTAAGGGCAGATATTAATCGAAAAGAAATAGGTGCGGTGTATATTGGAAGTGAATCACATCCTTATGCAGTTAAACCGTCTTCGAGTATTGTGGCCGAAGCACTTGATATAGGAAATCAATATATGGCCGTAGACACTGAATTTGCTTGTAAAGCAGGAAGTGCAACAATACAAATAAATGCAGGTTTAGTAGATTCAAAAATGATAAATTATGGTTTATCAATTGGATCAGATACTTCTCAAGCAGAACCAGGAAATGCATTAGAATATAGTGCAGCAGCAGGTGGCGCAGCTTTTATAATTGGAAAAAACGAAGAAGCAATTGCAACACTAGATTATACTTGTTCATTTACTAGTGATACTCCGGATTTTTGGAGGAGAGCAATGCAACCTTATCCATCACATGCAGGAAGATTTACTGGTGAACCAGCATATATGAAACATGTGATCGGTGCAACAGAATTAATTTTAGAAAAATCAAAAATGAAAATTAGTGATTTTAAATATGTGGTATTTCATATGCCTAATGGAAAATTTCCATTAATTGTAGCAAAAAAATTTGGCGTAACAAACGAACAAATTGAACCAGGATTAATTGTAAAAAAAATCGGAAACACTTATTCAGGATCTTCTTTACTTGGATTATCTTGTGTTTTAGATATTGCAAAACCAGGTGATAAAATATTAATGACTTCTTATGGGTCTGGATCAGGAAGTGATTCATTTATTTTTACATGTACAAAAAAAATTGCTGATGCACAAAAAAAAGCAAGAACAACAGATGATTATGTAAATAGAAAAAAATATTTAGAATATCCAGAATATGCAAAACATATGGCGACAATACACTAAGCCTTAGAAAGGCTTGCGAAATTCGCATTATCTAAAGATAATGCTTGATTAAAATTATAAAATTAGAAAAATCAAAAATGAAAAAATGTAAATAAAGTAAACTTAAAATTAAATCAAGATTATAAATGGTGAAAAAATGAAAGTTGGAGTACTTGGAATTGGAATAACTAAATTTGGAGAAATTTGGGATAAAGGTCTTAGAGAATTACTTTTAGATGCACAATTACTTGCACTTAAAGATGCAAAAATTGAAGCAAAACAAATTGATGCACTTTACACAGGAAATATGTGTGGTGATTCACTCTCAGGTCAACTTCATGTTGGAGCAATGGCTGCTGAAAATTTAAATTTAGATAAAGCAAGTATAAGAGTAGAAGGAGCATGTGCTTCGGGATCACTTGCATTAAGAGAAGGAGTTTTAGCTATTGAATCGGGACAAGCTGATATTGTCATGGTGAATGGAGTAGAAAAGATGACTGATGTTTCTACTGAACAAGTAACAACTGCCTTAATGGGGGCAGGGGATGAAGAACTTGAAGGATTTAATGGATTAACTTTTCCTGGACTTTATGCACTTTTAGCAAAAGCATACATGACAAAATACTCAAAATTAACAAGAGATTTATTAGCTGAAGTTTCAGTAAAAAATCACTTTCATGGTGCAAGAAATTCTTATGCACAATTCAAAAGTGAAATTACAATTGACACTGTAAAAAATGCAACAATGGTTGCTGATCCACTTACACTTTTTGATTGCTCTCCAATTACAGATGGCGCAGCTTCAATAATTTTAGCAAGCGAAAAAACTGCAAAAGCAATGAAATCACAAGTTTATATAACTGGGTCAGGATTAGCAAATGATTCACTTTCACTTGCAAGAAGATCAAGTCTAACTTCAATTCCAGCTGGAGCAGTTGCTGCACAAAGAGCATACTCACAAGCTAAAATAAAAGTAGATGATATTAATTTTGCAGAAGTACATGATTGTTTTTCTATTGCAGAAATCTTGGCAGTAGAAGCACTTGGTTTAGCAAAACCTGGTGAAGCTTACAAATTATATGAAAATAAAGACACTTACTTTGATGGAGCACATCCAGTAAACACTAGTGGGGGACTAAAAGCATGCGGTCACCCAATTGGAGCAACTGGAGTAAAACAAGCTATCGAAGCAGTAGAACAATTAAGAGGTCATGCAAAAAATAGACAAGTAAAAGATGCAAAAATTGGAGTAACACACAATGTTGGTGGAAGTGGCGCAACAGTTTGTGTACATGTGTTTAAGGGTGAATAAAAATGTTTAGAGAATCTTCAATTATACGATGGCGAAATTATAACGACCGATACAAATTAATTGGTTACAAATGTGATCAATGTGGAAAAACATATTTTGAAAAAAAAGGATTATGTACTTGTGGTTCTCTTACATTTGATGAAATTGAATTTAGTGGAAAAGGAAAAATTGTAACTTATACAAAAGTACATTCTGGAGCAGAAGCATTCCAAGAACAAGCTCCATTTTGCGTAGCAATAATTGATTTAGATGAAGGGGCAAGAATCACAGCACAATTAACTGATTGTGATTATGAAGACTTAAAAATTGGAATGGAAGTAGAAGCAGTTTTAAGAAAATTTTATAAAAGTGGTGAAAAAGGTGTAATTCACTACGGGACTAAATTTACTCCAAAATTTTGAACCTTTAGGAAATGTTCACGAAACTATTAATATGCAACACAAGTGTTGCAAATTTTAATTTATGTCATTATTATTAAAATTTAGATTAAAAACAAATCCAGTTAGGCTTTCTTTATTTCAAGAAAAACACATTGTAAAAAAAGCAAATAGAAAAACTAAAGACTCTATTAATAGAGCAAAAGATTTTCATAAAGAATTTTTAAGACTTAAAGTAAGAAAACAAGCAAGTGTTGCTTTAAGAAAAGCAAGAATTTTTTCTTTTTCAAAAAGAAGACAAGTTTTATTATTAGTTAATTCAATAGAACGAAAAAAGCAATTAATTTCAAATCAACCAAATAGATATTCTATAAAAAAAGATTTGTCTTTAATTAATATGGAATTTATTAAAGAATTAAAAGAAATTTTAGGGGATAAAACAAAAGATTTTCTTAAGGAATTTAATAAACTGGGTGTTGAGAAATATGAGTAAAGCAAATGGAAAAGGATATGGAAAAGTAATTTTATTTGGAGAACATTTTGTAGTTTATGGAATACCCGGTATTGCAAGTGGAATAGATAAATTTGTGGATGTTACAGTAGAAAACATAAAAGACAAAAATGATGTGATTTTTGATGACACTGTTTTTAATGAAAAAGTTTCATTAAATGAAAAACCAGATCATATAAAATCAAAAATTTTTAAAGCAATTTTTAATCCAGAAAATAAAATAATAAAAGAAATATTAGAATTTAATAAAATAGAATTTAACAATTTAAAATTTACAATTAAAGCTAATTTTTCAGCAGCAAAAGGATTAGGTTATTCAGGGGCCTTAGCTGTTGCAATTATAAGAAGTGTAAATAATTTATTTGAACTTGATTTAAAAGATAACCACATAAATGAACTAGCTTACATTGCAGAATGTGTTTCACATGGGACACCAAGTGGAATAGATAATACTTGTGCAACATATGGCACACTTGTTTGGTTTGAAAAAAATATGACTGGTGGGCCAAACACAGTTAAACCATTTAAATGTGGAAAACCACTTTATCTAGTTTTAGCAGACACGGGTATAAAACATGATACAAAAGAAAGTGTAGCAAACGTGAGAAAAAGAAAAGAAGCAAACGAAAGTGATTACAAAAAGATTTTTGACAAAGCAAAAAAATTAGCATCAAAAGCAAAAAAAGAATTACAATATGGTGCAATTCTTGAAATTGGAAAACTAATGAATGAAAACCAAGAACTATTAAGAGAAATTGGTGTATCTTGTAAAGAAGCAGAAGAAATAATAAAAGTTTGTGAATATGAAAATTCAGTTGCTGGAAAAGTTACTGGTGCTGGCGACGGGGGAAATGTAATTATTTTATGTGAAAATGAAAAACATCAAGATAAAATAATTGAAACTATAAAAAGAAAAAATTATGAGGGAATCAAAATAAAAATTTCTTAAATTAATTTTTTAAAATTTAATTGGAGTTGATGAAATGAAAGTAACTGTAAAAGCAAACGCGAATATTGCATTAACAAAATACTGGGGAAAAAAAGATGATAAACTAAAAACTCCTTGGAATTCAAACACTTCAATTACACTTGATGGATTAGAAACAATAACAACTGTAGAATTTGATCAAAAATATACTTGTGATATTTTTATTTTAGATGATAAAGAATATTTAGAAGGAACTGATGAATTTAAAGAAGTAAAAGAACAAATTGATATTATTAGAAACAAATCAAATAAAAAAGAATTTGCAAAAGTTGTTTCAAAAAACAATTTTCCAACAGCGGCTGGATTTGCATCAAGTGCATCAGGTTTAGCTGCATTAACTTATGCTGGGTGCAAAGCAGCAGAATTAAATTTATCAACAAAAGAATTAACTATTTTAGCAAGAATGGGGTCAGGCAGTGCAAGTAGAAGTCTAATAGACGGATTTGCAATTTGGCATGCTGGTGAAACTAGTGAAGAAAGTTTTGCAAGTCAAATTGCACCAAAAGAACATTGGCCAGAATTTAGAATTTTAGGTTGTGTAATTTCAAAAAAACAAAAGAAAACAAAATCAAGAGCAGGCATGGCTCAAAGTGTAAAAACTTCTCCAATTTTTAAAGTATGGTATGAAACAGCAGAATCAGATGCAAATAAAATGGTTGAATTAATCAAAGAAAAAAACTTTAATGAAATTGGAAAACTTGCTCAAGCAAATTGTATATTAATGCATGCTTGTGCAATGACAACAAATCCAACAATAATGTATTGGCAACCTGGAACACTTGAAGTAATCCATAAAGTTTTAGAATTACAAGATGAAGGAAAAGAAATTTATTTTACAATTGATGGTGGGCCACAAGTAAAAATAATTTGTCAAGAAAAAGATGTGGTTGAATTTAAAGAAATACTTAATAGTCTTGAATCAGTTCAAGAAGTAATTGTTTGCAAACCTGGAACAGGCCCAAGAGTAATTAATGAACATTTATTTTAATTTAGTTAATTAATTGGATGTAGATAAAAATGGAAATTAGAGCACCGGGAAAACTAATGTTGTCTGGGGAATGGTCAGTTCTTGAAAATGCACCATGTATAGTTTTGGCAGTTGATAAAACAGTTACTGCTCAAATTAAAGAATCAAATGAAATAAATTTTACTGCAAAAGCTTTTGGAATAAATCAAATAAATGCAAAATTTATTGACAATGAATTAATTATTGATGCAAATGATAGTGAAAAAAAACGATTATTATTTGTAGCAAATGCTACAAAAACAGCATTAATTTATTTAACTGAAAAAAACATTCCAATTTCTAATTTTTCACT
>JAQUZG010000045.1 GCA_028691435.1 Candidatus Iainarchaeum sp. | reverse complement strand
AGGAAATAAAGTTAGAATTAAAAAATTAGAACCTTATTATATATGGGATAAAAAATCATGAATGATATATTATTTTGGATTTTAATTAATTTAGATTTAATTTTAAAATCTGTATTTATAATGAGTTTTTTGATTATTGCTTATTATTTAATAGAAATTTTTCATAAACAATTAAAATCTGAATTTGTTTTTCATAATTTAATTGTTTATATGTTTATTGCTTCTTTTAGTTTAATTCTTTATATTATTATATGTTAGAAAGGATGTTTTAAAGATGATTGAAGAAATGAGAATACTTAACATTAATATAGCGGAAAAATTAGAAGGTATTATATATTCAAATAAAAATACTAATACCAGTTTATTTGATTGTATTAAACATTATATAAATATTTTCACAGAATTTGATCAATCAGTAGCTTATAGAACAAAAGATAAAAATTTTGATAAATCAATTATTCTTTTTGATTTTAAAGGATTATATGATATTGAAAGTAAAAATAAAGTTGATGTTAAAAAAATAGTAGAAGTATTATTTAAAAATTTAGTAGAATATTATGGTTATTTTTATGCCATTAAGATGTTTAGATTTGAACCTAATTATTATAATATTTCTTCTGATCAACATTGGATTTTAAGAGATACAGCAGAAAATACCATTATTAAAAATGTTATTAATACGTATAAAGGATTTGAAGGATTTGAAGTTTCAACAATAGAAGAAAAAGAAGATAATAAGCAATTAACTATCAATTTTAATATTAATGTTAATGATTTGACAAAATGATTAAGATTATAGAAGCTAGACCTAAAATTGAAAAAATATTTGCTTATTATTATAATGGAAACAAAGAAGAACTACAAGAATTTTTAAATATTATCAATAAAAAATTAGAATGTTCTAAATTATTTATTGATAAAGAAGATGATGCTATAATGGAATATGACAAATGGTCAGAATGCAGTTTTTTGTGCTGCTTTTTTCATCCTAAACAATATATTTATGTAGAATTTGGCGGTTTAAATATTGATTTAACATCTGAATTAAAATGTGATTTAATTAGGTGCTCTTCTATGTTTGAAGAAGAATTTGATGATAAATATATTACTGAAAAAGAAAAATGGTTAGAATAATCTTTCTATTTTAATTTAAAATTTCCTCTTGACAGATGGTGCTATTATTGATATAATAGCATCATCAGCTTTTTGAAAGGATGTTGTTAAAATTGATTCTCTTAATAGTTAAACTAATAGCTTTATTGATTCTATTGATTTTATCTGTATGGCACGAAAAGAAAACAAATGAAAAAATTGATTTTACGATTTATAGATAATTTAACGAGAAAATTCCCTGCTTTAGCGGGAGATGAATCGTTTTTAATTGACAGAAATTAAATTAGATGATATAATATATTCATAAAAGAGGTGATCCAAAGTGATAGATAAAATCATTCTCAACTATAAATATCTTCTTCAACCAACTAAACAACAAAGATCTTCACTTTGGAATATCCTCCAAAGTTGTAGACATCAATACAACGAAGGTCTTGAATTATGGAATGAATGTTATGAATGTTGTAAAATTGGTTTGAATGCTTTTATGTTAAATGAATACTTTAAAGATAAATATCAAAATGTTTATTCTCAAGTTAAACAAAATGTTAATAAAAGATTAGAAACTTCATTTAAAAATTTTTTTGATAAACGAAGCAAGTATCCAAAGTTTAAATCTAAAAATCAATATAGATCATTTACATATCCACAAAGTGGATTTAAACTTATTAATGATAAAAAGATTAAACTATCTGGTATCGGAGAAGTGAAATTAGTTTATCATAGACCAATAATTGGAAAAATTAAAACTTGCGCTTTGAAGTTATCTAAAACAAACAAATGGTATGCTATATTTTCAGTTGAAGTAGAACCAGATAACTTTTTTGAATTACCAAATAATAAAAATACTAATGCTGTTGGATTAGATATTGGAATCAAAACATTTGCTTCATTATCAGATGGTACACAAATTGATAATCCTAAATTTCTTGTCAATTCATTCAAAAAAATTAAACGAGCACAACGGAAGTTGTCTCACAAGAAAAAGGGTTCTCATAATAGAAAGAAACAAATTATTAAACTTGCAAAGCTACATGAGCGAGTTACAAATCAAAGAAAGAATTTTCATTTTCAAATAGCACATTGGCTTGTGAACAACTATGGATTGATTGCCGTTGAAAAATTATCTCCGCAGTTTATGATTAAAAATCATAAACTTGCAAAATCTGCTTCTGATATTGCAATCAGTCAATTCTTTAACATACTGACCTATGAAGCATATAAACATCAAACTTTAGTAGGTCAAATAGATCCTAAAAATACAAGCCAAATCTGTTCAAAGTGTGGAAAGATTGTCTTAAAAGATTTATCTGTGCGAACGCACCAGTGCCCCTATTGTGGATTCGTCTGCGATAGAGATATCAATGCAGCAATTAACATTGTTGACAGGGTACCTGATGAGTTTAAACAGAAATATAATTTTTTGAGAAACGGTACGGTTGGAATGACCGAAACCTTAACGCCTGTGGAGACAAGCACCGCTGTTTTTGAATCTAAGGATTTAAAATCAAGTGTTGTCGATGAAACAGGAAGCTCCTTGCTTTAGCAGGAGTAGTTCACTTAATGTATGGACTTGCTTTAGGTTATGTATCTAGAATAATAGTTGAAAGGATGATGTGAAATGGCAAATAACGTAACTTTCAATGAAAAAGAACTAATTGGTCTTATTGATGATCCTAAGAATCCTGCTTCTTCATGGAAAATTAAAGTG
>JAQUZG010000019.1 GCA_028691435.1 Candidatus Iainarchaeum sp. | reverse complement strand
ATTTTGATTAAACTTTTTTTAAAAGTTTAGTTCAAAAGTTATATAAATCACAAATCCATTAGTTTATTATGAAAAATGCACAAGCTACAATTGAATATTTGATTTTATTATCAGTAATTTTAATGTTGGCATTAGTCAGTGTTAATTTGACTTTTCAATTTTTTGATTTGGGCCAAGATACTCAAATAAAAAGTTCAAAGGAGTATTATGCTAATCAAAAAACTGTTGCAATAATTGATGGCGGAATTAATAGAGATGGAAATCTTGAACTTGCATTAAAAAATAATTTAGATTATAGAATTAAAATTGATATGAATCATTCAATAATGCTTGATGATACATATTTAGAATTAGATCAAAATTATTTTATTCCTGAATATTCTACTGTAATTGTTAGAGGAGTAGTTCCTAATTTTGATCAAACAAATAACTTTTCAAAAAAAATAACAATTACTTATTTTATTGATGGAACAGATTTAAATGCGATTACAATTGGAAAAAAAGAATTAATTTTAAAAGTTCAATAAAATGATTTTTTTAAAGAAATTGAAAAAAATGATTAAATTTAAAACTAATTTTATCTTAGTCTTAAACTATCAAGTATTCTTAAAGCGTTAGAAGATATTCCAAATCTTTTTGAAACTTCTTTACTAAATTCTATACTTCTTACTGGGTCACCATGTTGTACAATTATTTTTTTTGGTGAAGGTTTTAATGAACCCACATAATCAATTAATTGATCATGGTCAGAGTGTCCTGAGAACCCATCAATTGTTTCTATTCTCATTTTTACATCCAGTTTTTTTGTTTTTCCATTTTCATCAAAAATCGCCATTGTTTTTAATCCTTGTTGAATTTTTCTTCCAAGTGTATTTTCTGCCAAATATCCAACAAATAAAAGTGTATTAGCTGGATTTTCTGCCATTTTATAAAAATAATCTACTACTGGGCCACCATTCATCATTCCGGATGTAGCAATTATAATTGAACCTGGCTCATTAACAATTTTATCTTTGTTTTCTCTTGTTGCTTCTTTAAAAATTGGAGAATCAAATGGAGAATCATTTGTCAATATTCTTTTTTCTAAAGATTGTCTAAGAAATTCAGGGTATGCTGTGTGTATAGCTGAAGCTTCTCGAACCATTCCATCAACATAGATTTTGTTTTGATCAGTGATTAGTCCTTTTTTATAAAAGTTTTCAATTACCATACAAATTTCTTGCCCTCTTCCAACACCAAATACTGGGATTAATACACTCCCTTTGTATTCATTTGTTTCTCTTATAATGTCAAGTAATTGTTTTTCTGCATCGTTTCGTTCTGTTTGTGTTGCATCTTTTGATCCATAGGTACTTTCAATTATCATTGTTTCTATTCGTGGATATTTGATATCAATATTATCAAATAACCTAGTCATACCATATTTTATATCCCCAGTATAAAGTAGATTATGATTTCCTTCACCAATATTTATGTGTGTTGATGCTGAACCTAAAATATGAGCAGCATTATGAAATGTTATTCTCATATCTGGTGAAATATCTGTTACTTCTTTATAGTCTCTTGTAACAGTATGAAGTAAAACATTTTTTACATCTTGTTCTGTAAAAACTGGATCTTTTCCATTAGCTACATTTACTTTGATATAATCAAATTGGATTAATGCCATTAAATCTCTTGTTGGTTCTGTACAATAAATTGGCCCATTAAATCCAAGTCTTGATAAATATGGAATTAATACATTGTGATCAGAGTGTGCGTGAGATAAAACTATTGCATCAATTTCATTCATTGTGTATCCAAGTGCATCAACGTATGGAAATGGATCTGTTTCTGAAAAGTTTACTCCTGCATCTAAAAGTATTTTTGTTTGTTCAGTTTCAAGTAGTGAACAAGATCTTCCAACTTCTCTATATCCGCCAAGTGCAGTTAATCTAACCCATCTGTGAGATTGATTTTTTGGTTCTGAAAATATTTTTTCAGATAAATCAAGTAAAAATTTTTTTCTTTCATCACTATGTTTATACATGTGTTTTCTTATTCCACTTAATGTTTTTGAATCTGATGTTGGTGCTCTAATTATTCGTGGAATCCATCCAGTTTCCATAATAATTTTTTTTGAAATTTCTCCACCTTTTCCAATAACAAGTCCTTTTTTTACTGCCTCAATTACTACTTCGCAAAATGGTTCATCAAAATAAATTTCTTTTACATCAGCATCTTTTGGAATGTATGATTCAATTAATTTTTTTGCTTGTTCTTTTCCAATTAATAATGATTTATCTGTTCTAATATTTATTTTCTTTTTTAATTCAAATGCAATTTTTGATACTAAATTATTTGGTGAATCAAAAAAAACATTTGGAGTTTTTGTGTACAAAACTAGTTCTGGTCCTTCAAATTCAATTTTTGAAATATTTGCTTCTCTTGGAAGTATTTCTTTAAGTTTTTCATTTACTTCTTTTAATATGTGTACTTTTTGAACCATTGCTATTCAACTCCATTTGATTTAAAGTTAGTTAATCTTTGATTTATTTAAAACTCATTTTAAAAAAATAGTTAATTAAAATAAGTTATTAATTAGTTAAATTTAATTTTTTTAATTATTTTATCTACTTCGCTTCGTTCTATTTCTCTATATCCTTTTTTGTCTAACACTATTACTGTTACTGAGTCTCCACCACTATAAATATCTCTGTTTTTTGCTGCACTTACTGCTTTTACTACTAATTCAATAGCTTCAGATTCATTCATGTTTTCTTTATAATCTTTGTCAAGTGTAGCCATTGCAAAGTGTGTTCCTGAACCAGTTATTGCATAATTATTTTTTTCAATCATACATCCAAATGGAGTTAATTCAAATAACTCTGGTTTATTTACATATCCCCCAAGTATTGGTTGGAACATAAATGGATAATATCTATTTGCATTTAATACATTTGATAATAATGAAGCTAATGCTTTTGGAGTCATTTTTGTATCTCTTTCTATTTCATATAAATTTGCTTGTGCTGTTAAAAATCTAATTATTGCAAGTGAGTCTCCAACTGTTCCAGCAATTGTTGTTGCTATATTATTAGTGATTTTATAAATTTTCATCATATCTTTATCAGCAATATTCCCCATTGTGCCTCTTTGATCAGCTGCTAAAACCACACAATCTTTTGCAACTACCCCAACTGTTGTTGTTCCAGTCTTTCTGTCTTCAGCAGTTTGATTTGCTTGTACAGCACTAGGATTAATTTTGAAAGAGTATCTTTCACTAATTAAACTAATTGGTAATCCTTCAACATCTTTATAATGATTCATAAAAATCAGTAATTAATTAATATATAATAAAGAAAATGAAATCTTTAAAAAGGTATTTCTTTAGTTAATTTTTCATTTATTATTAAGTTAAATAGCACTTAACAAAGTATAATTAAACATAATAATACTTGCAACCTTTAGGTTGCATGTAAATAATTTTCGCTAGCATTTTTTCAAAAGGCTAAGCGTAGTCAAAAAGGGATTTTTGTTCTTCGTGATCATCTTTAAATACTGAATCAATTTCTTTTTCAATCATGTCAAGTCTTTGTATTAAGTATGAAGAAAGTCCTTCTTGTTTTGCAAGGTTTTGAGCAATTTTTAAATATTTTTTTACTGAACCTTGGTGGATTGTTAAAATAATTGTTTCTTTTCCACATTTATAACATCTCCCAGATAAAGGTAGACGCCGATATTTTTCATTACATGTGGTACATCTAAATGATTGACGAGAAAATGCTCTTGAATTACCTATAATATCAGGTAAAAAATGAGAAGTCATTACTTTTTCAAGACAATCTTTTGATTCTACAGCAAGTATTTTTTTTTGTAAGTTATTTTGTCTTGTTATTTTTTCTTCCATTGATTTTAATTGAATATATCTAGATTTTTTTGGGCCTTCATCAAAAATGTTTGTGTGATGAGTAAAAAGAATATTTGAATATTGATTATCTTTGTTTCTTTTTTTATCAACTATTTCTATATCTGTAATTGAATTGGGTAAAACTATTTGACTTGCTTTTTCATAAAAATTTAAATTGTATTCTCCTACTGTTTCCATTTGGTGAACTTCATCATCAATTTCACTTGGATTTACTATTGTTGAAAATACAATTGCAGCATCCATTTTTCCACCATTTCGGTTTGCTAAAAACTTTTGAGAAAAATTTAGTAATCCATCCATTAGTAACATTATTGAGTCTTGATCTCCATCAACATTTCTTCTTTTTGCACAAACAAAATATGGGTGCCCATAACCAAGTCTTGATTTTGTATAACCTAATACTCTTGCAGTTACTGCTGCACTAGTGTGAGGGGCTAACCCTAGAACATAATGTCCAATTAAATCTTCTTTTGTTTTTGCATTGTAAAAAGGTTTATCTTTATAAAAAAGGACCAATTCATCATCAATAAATTTTGATACATTTAACATCCAGTCTCCAGCCGTATCATTAATGATTATGTCTTGTGGAAAAATTTCAATTATTTGTTCTTCACTTATTATTTCATTACCAAGATAGTCTGTTTGATAACCAAGTTCTTTTACTTTTTCAATTGTTAAATTAATTTCTTTTGGTTTAAAATGTGTGATTGTTGCATTAAGTAATTCAAAACGAGAAGTTGCATCACGAAAAATATGCACATCATGTCTTGCTCTTAAAATTCCTTTTTCTAATGGTTCAACTTCTTTAAAATCATTAATCATTCCTTTTACACCTTTAATTAAATCAGGTAAAGGTAATTTGAGATTTGCTTTTGCTCTTGCTAATTCATCCCTAAGATTTACTTCTTGAAGCATTGAATTTGATACTGGACCACCACATTTTGGACACATTTCTCCTAAAAAAGAAGCACTACATTTTTTGCAATTATTTAACAACACTGTTCTTTCTTGACTTAGTAAATCATAAGCTAAAAATGAATTTTTGTTTGTTTTTGGTATTAAATATTTTGCAATTTCTACATTAACTTTCCCACTAGCATTATTATTTTCATCAATTGCTTTGTTTATACTTCTTGTATTTCCACCATAAAGTCCAATTGGGAAAAGCACATGTGGGTTTCCTTTCATTTCACGAGGTTTTGCTTGTTCAGGCCTACCCATTCTTGAACCAACAAAAGAACCTGCTTTATCTTTTATTTTTAAATTTGACAAATTAGATAAATAATCAAGTATTTTTTCATCCTTATTTTCTAGTAAGAATTTTTTTGATTCATTTAAATTTAATAAATTAAAAGTTGCAATTAATGTTTTTACATAATCTTGAATAACTATTAGATTTTGTTCAACTGTATGAGGCAAACCAATTTTTTCAAGTAATTTTTTTTCAGGTAATTTTTCAACAATCAATTTAATATTATCTAAATTTAAATTTGTAATATTAATTTCTAATTTTTCTTTTTGTTCATTTTGTAATTTTGCAGTTAATAAATATTCGTGTAATTGTTTTAATTCTTTTATATTTAGGGCAGTATAATAGTGAATATATTTTGGGTGAAGTGGCACATTAAATTCTTTTGAAATCAAAAGTGCTTGATCCTCATTTATTTCAAATGGGTTTTTGAAATATTTTTGTAAATCAAACTTTGCTAATTTTTCAATTAATGAATTGTCTTTTTTTATTATATCTTCAAGTTCTAATTTCCACCATTCTTCAACATATCCAGGCGGAATTAATGGATGAGCACTTTTTCTAAAATCTCCAAATGTTGAAAGTATATCTCCAATAAAAATTATTTTTTCTATCCATGCTTTTATTTCTTCAGCTTTTTCAACGGTGTTTACTTTTACTACACTTCCATCTTTTAGCAAAACTATTGGACCATCTATTGTTGAGCATGGAAAAAATTGTGTTGCTTTTCCAGGTCTTTCCATTTTACCATGTGTTCCAACTGCAATAAATTCATCAAAAACAATCATGCATGCAGGATTAATTGCTTTTGCCATAATCCCTGTGTTTCGTCCTCTACCATATCTTAATCTAAATCCACCATAGTGACTTGGATAAGCAAGTACTGGTCTTCCTGCTGCAAGTCCATCAAGCATTTTTTTGTTTGGTTTTATCTCAATTACGTCTGATTTTTTTTCTACTTTTATAAATTTTTCAAGGAATGACCAATCAAGATTTGCATATTGTTTTGCTTTTTCCATCACCCACGCTGCTTTAAGAGCAAGTCCTTCTGAAATTACTAATCCTACTCCACCACGTATTCTGTTTGTAGGTATTCGTGGTAAATCACGATGAACTGAAACTTCAACTTCTTCTGTTGGTACACCGTTTACACAAACTGGACAATTTTTTACAATTAATCTAATTTCATCATCTGGAATTTTATATTGTCTTGAAATTATTTCAGTTTGATAAATACTTATTTCTTCAACATATCTTTCAATTTCATCATTTGTTGGTTTGTATTTATCAAGACCTAGTATTATCCTGCCATAATCTCCAAGAATTAAGGGTATTACTGTTGATGATCCACCAGCCGCCCTTATTGGACCTGCAAAATAAATATCAACATATTTTGTACCATCAGGGTTTTTATTTATTTCAATTTTTGGTAGTCCATCAAGGGGTGCAACAACAACCCCTTCTGTTTCAATTAGTAAGCATGCTTTTATTCCAATTTCAAGTCTTTTTTGATCATCTGGAATTGTGCACCATTTTTGTTCCATTATTTCTTTAAATAATTGAAAATAGGTTTTTCTTCTATCTTTTATTTCTTCAAAAACTTCACGATATCTTTTTGCTAGACCGGGTAAATTAATTAGTGTTTCTGCACGATCTGCTAGATCCACAGCAGGAGTCATTTCAACTGTTGTTGATGTATCTAAACCTTTTGCTTTTATTTTCATTGCTAAATTATATTGTTTATAGACATCTGCTTGTATTTGATCAAAATATTTTTTTATTGGTTTACTACATGGGACAAGAATTTCAGGAGGTAATTTTTCAGTAAATTCAATTAATAATTCATCTTTTTTTAAATTAATATCAAGATTTGCGTCCATAATTTTTTCTTCTATTTTTTCTTCTTTTGACTGTGAAGAATTAATTGTTTCTTTTATTTCCAATGAATCATTTTTGTCCATTTTCTTCACCCACAACTTCCGCTTCAACATCTTTTTGTAAATTGTCTCTCATCAAATAAATTTCAGTTATTTTTCGTGTTTTTAAATTTATGATTGGAAATTGGCCAGGTGTTGGAACATGCCCAATCTTTTTTTGAAAATCAGTCTGTGATTCCCAACATCCCCCATTTAAAATTGTTGTACCACGATATGTAATATATCCATTGTGATGCATATCTCCAATCCACACTAAATCAGGCACTTCTTTTATTGCCATATAATCTTTTTCTTCTGGAACATATGGATTTCTTCCCCCATATCTTGGCATTAAATCTCTTTGTTTTAAAAGTTCAACCATTCCTTCTTGAGGTTTTGACATGTCTAAAAAAGATACACTACTAATTAAATCGTGTATACTTGGCCCATGATAAACTAAATTTTTTAGTCCTTCTGTTTCTACCCATGATGGTGATGAAATAAAATGAAAATTTTTTAATTTATCTAATCGCGGCATAAATTCTTTTGATATTGCTGGTTGTGGTTCTGCTCTTCTTACGGCATCGTGCTGACCTGGGCAAATAAATACTTGAATATATTCTGGAATTTGTAACATAATATCTTCAAATGCTTCATATTGTTTATAGATATCAACAATTGTTAATTCATCAATTTGCCCAGGGTAAACTCCAACCCCAGAAACATTATCTCCAACTACAAAAAGATATTGAAGTTTTCCAACTATATCAAGTTGTTTTGCAGTTAAATTTTTTCCATTTAAATAATCGATCCATTTTTTTGTAGCGTCTTCTAAAAAGCAATTACTACCTATGTGAAAATCACTTGTCCCCCCACTATATACTTCATCAGTAATTGTTCTTGGAGCAGATATTGGAATATCAGGCCAAAATATTTCTTTTGCTATAATAAAATCTTCTCCAAATTTTACTCCTTTTATAGCAATCACATTATCTTCTAAAATATGTTCAGCTTTAAGAAGCAATTCTTTTTCTTTTTCCATTATTAAAACAATACATTTTGTTTCTAAATCTTCAATTTCTATTCCAAGATGATTATTTTTTGTTCTCCATTTTTTATTTACCATCCCAATTACATCAACAGGATCACTTTTTTTTACAGCTTTTAAATAAGATAAATCAACTGGAGTTAAATTATGTCTTTGTCTTAACATATTTGAAAGTAATTTAAATTTATTTCTAAATAATTTCAAAAAGTCCCCAACTGTTCCTTTTGAATTACTTTGTCCTGACACATCATATTCACTCATCACCCTAAAATTTGGTGGTCGATCTTTGGCTTGGGCTTTAAAAAAAGTTTTTTTAATTTCTACTTCTTTTACAACACCAGATAATTTTGTTCTTTGAATTTTTTGTTCAATTAAATCAATATTTATTATAAAATGTCCTTCTTCAATTAATTGATTTAAAATTTTTTTCCATTCAGAATTAGATTCAAGTAAAGTGATTGTGTCTTTTGATAAAAGTAACCCTTTATCATTTATAAACTCCATTAATTCTGTCATATTCTCACTTTATTTTGGCTAAGAATAATTAAATTTTGATTGAATTATATTTTCATTTTTTCTTTTTTTTCTTCAATCAACGAGATTACTTGCCAAACATCAGTTCGTATATGAGAGGGCATATTAACATCATTACTAATGTCATCTAAAAGATAGATTGCTTCACTTAACTGAGTATCAGATTTTTGTGAAACTTTTGCTTTTGCCTCTTCAATTTTTGTTCTTATATTTCTTGGGACCGTTCTATCATCAAGAATACTATTAAGAATTTCGTTTATTTCTTCCATAACTAACACCTTTGCTTTGTAGACAAGTAAATTAAACTCCACTTAGCATAGAAATCTAATAAATCGTAACGTTTAAAAAAGAATTTTTAATTCAATAGACTATTTCAAAATAAATTAGGACAATCACCTTTTTATAATTTAAGTTTTATTATTCTATTATGTTTGAAAACTTAATTGGATTGATTTTTTTACTTTTTAGTTATGTTATTCCAATGTATATTGCTAATTCTAGTCCTGTGATTATACATGGTAAAACTCCAATTGATTTTGGAAAAAATTTTAAAGGAAAAAGAATACTTGGTAATGGTAAATCAATTGTTGGAGCAATTGCAGGAATATTTTGTGGAACTATTGCTGGATTAGTTTTTAGTCTAATTTTCCCAAGTATATTTATAGTAATTCCAAATTATTTATTTTTTGCATTTATTTTATCAATAGGAGCAATATCTGGAGATATTATAAAAAGTTTTTTTAAAAGAAGAATGGGTATTGAGAGTGGAAAAGAGTGGATTATTGCAGATCAATTAGATTTTGTGGTGGGTGCAATAGCATTAAGTTTAATTATAAGAATACCTGAATGGCAAATTATTGTTTGTTTGTTAATCTTTACATTAATTATACATAGGCTTACTAATTATTTAGCATTTAATTTAAAATTAAAAAATGTGCCTTGGTAGAAAACGATGATAAAAGAAATAAATATAAAAAAATTGAAGGGAAAAAAAGTAAAACTAATAAAATGGTGTCCTAAAAAAAGTGATTTAATAGATGTTGATAATAAAAATAAAAAAAAATCAACAAAACTAAAATTAAACAAAAGATTATTTTTTCTTTTAAAGTTTTTTTTAATTTTTAGTACACTAGAATTAATTATAATTAATTTAAATTTAGAATTTTTAACAAAGTTTTTAACTTTAATAACAGCAACAATTACCAATCTACCATTTCATTTTAATCAAATAAATATGAATGGCCAATTATTTATCATCACTAATTCATGCACTGGATTAACTACTATCGCAATGTTTTTTGCATTAATTTTTGCATTTAACTATCCAAAATTAGAGGAAAAAATAAAATTATTTTTAATAGGTGGGTTAATTTTAGTTATAATAAACATATTTAGAATTATATTTATTTTAAAATATGTTAAACTGGGTTTTGATGGAGAATTAATTCATAGTTTAACTTGGTTAGTAATGAGTTTAGTGTGTATTATAATTTGGTATAAATTAAATAAAGAAAATTTATTAGAATTTAATAAAGAATTATAAAATAATTAAATCACTTTTTTTTAAATAAGTGTTCAACTACTTTTGTGAATGCTGGTCTTGTAATATAAGCCCCAAGTAATGCACCAACTATAGCAACTACTGCAAACCCATATAATTTTTCAATACCTGGATAAGTTCTAGCAAATATTACAATTGGACCCATAACAGCAATCATTGTTAATGCTGAAATAGTAATAATAAAAATTGCTCTTTTTGCTCTATTAATTATTGATTCGTTACTACTAATTGAACGAGATGATTTTGATAATAGTTCATCAGTGATAACAATTTCTGAATCAACCCCGGTTCCAATCGCAATAATTAGTCCTGCAAATGATGCTAAATCAATTGGTCTATTAGTAAATGTTAAAAATCCAATATTAAGTAATAATTCAATCATTCCAAAAATAATTATTGGAAAAATTAAAATCGGTTGTTTATATCTTAGTACTAAAACAATTGAAACTGTAATTAATGCAATTAATCCCATTATGATTACTGTTGAAAGAAAATTTTCACCTAAACTTGGAGAAATTACTTCTTTTGAAATTGATTTTACAGGAGTTGGAAGCGAACCTGATTCAATCAGAATAGTTAGATTGTTTAATTCATCATATGCTTCTTTTGCAGTTGATGATTGTCCTGAAATTCTAAGTTCATAAAATATTTTTGCTTCGTCTATTGTTGCAACATCTTCATTTGTTATCCCTTCAGTCAAATTAATTATTTGTTTTGCATTAAGTGCTTTCCAAATCCATGGTTCATTTGCATTAACATTAGCATAAACACTAACTTCAAACCCTTCTGTATTCAAATCATCAATAACATTTTGTGGGATATTTTTTGACACAATTACTTTTTTATAATTTGTATCAAATTTTGATAAATCAAAAGAATTTTTATCATAAATTATTACTGGCACCATTGCATCTTGAATAACTTCATCAATTTGTGAATTTACTGGAATATTTAATGATGAATTTCCATTAAATAATAATTCTTCATCGAAAAAATATTGGTCAGAGTCAATTAAAATTATTGCATTTTGTTTATCAAGGAAAAATATTGTTTTTTCACAATCATATGTTGCAGTTCCAGTTGTCCCAGTGGTTAATGTACATTGATGGAATGTTTTTTCCATAAATGATTTTGCTCCAGCTTCATCTAAAATAAATGGTAAAGACCATTCAAATTGTTTGCCAGATTCATAAACTCCATAAGCACCAGCTGTTCTCATTATTTTTTTAATATTGTCCCCAGTAAAAACTACTTCTCCATTTAAATTAGCTTCAAATTTTCCTTGTTGTCTAATTCTATTTTCAATTTCTGCAACTTTTGATTCATTTGTTTCTGCAACTTCAACAACAACATATTTACTTCCAACTTGTCTAATTGTATAATCTTGAAGTCCAGTTGGATCTATTCTCAAAGACAAAGTACTAATTAATTTTTTCATTGAATCTTCATCAATTGCATCTTGCAATTCAATAGTAAAAATTGTTCCACCTTTAAAATCAAGACCTAACTTAATATTTGTAAAATCAATATTATTAGTATCTTTTTGAGTAAATGGATTAAAAATTAAAAATAATGCTATTAGTAAAACTATTACAAGTAAAGTAATTTGCCAATATTTAATTAAAGGATTCATTTTTTTCTCATCTCTTCAATAATTAATAATAACGGAGCATTCATCAACCATGTTGAAATAACATCCCCAATTAAACCAAATAATAAAATTAATGAAATGAAATAAATTATTTCAATATTATACATATAAGACATGACAATCATTACTGCTAATGCTGAAAGAGTTGTCCCAGTCATTGTTAATCCAGTTTTCATTGATGCTGTTGCTCTTTGACTAGCTGTCCCATTTTTTTCTTTTAAAACCTTGGATGTTAGCATTATATCAGTATCTACTGAATATCCAACAAGCATTAATAACGCAGGTATTGTTGAAAGAGACAAAGGTATTCCAATTAACGCCATACCACAAAGACCAGCAATTACATCAAAAACCATTGCTTGTATAATTGCAAGCGAAGGTCCAATTTCTCTAAATGCAACAAAAATTACAATAGAAATTAAAATCATACCAATTATTGCAATAATTAAAATTCCATTAAATGATTCACTACCAAGAGTTGGAGAAATTTTTATTAATTTAAAATCTGTTTTTGATGAATCTAAAGAAAATGAATTTATAATTTGATTCTTAATATTTGTTGTTTGATTTTCATTATAATTTACTAATGCATCTTGCGCTTCATTTAATACAGCTAGCGCCTCAGTACCTTGCACACTTTTGTTTGAAATTAATTTTACTACTTGTTTTGAATAATCAATTGATTTTTCTGGTTCGTCAGCTAATGCTGATTCGGCTAAAGCCAATAATCTTTCTGCTTCAATTTCAGTCTTATCAGTATATTGAATCTTTGCACCAAAATCAGTTGGTGAAACAGTTGTTGAAACTTTAATTTCAGTTAAAGAAAAATCTTTTAAAATATTTTCAATTTTTATTGAGTCAAGAGATTTGTGTGTAGAAATTAAAATTGAATTTCCCCCAGTAAAATCCATCCCTTGAGTAATCCCAGGAGCAACAAAAATAAGAAAAAACATTGGAATAAGTAAAATGATTGGAATTATCATAAATCGTTTATAATTGTTTGAATAGAAATCATCCATAACTTTCACTGATTCTAATATAATTAATTAAAAAAACATTAATAAACCCTAACTTTTTAAAAAATTAGATTATTAAATCTACAATTTTTATAAAAATTTATTATTTTTAATTATTTTTTAATCAATAAATTTCTTTATAAACTGATTTAAATCAAATATTTGTATACTTTTTAGTGAT
>JAQUZG010000044.1 GCA_028691435.1 Candidatus Iainarchaeum sp. | reverse complement strand
ACATTACTCCAAAAACATTTTTTGGAAAATTATTTACTATGTTTTATGTGTTTATTGGACTAGGGTTAATTGTTTCATTTGTTGGTATAATTGGAAAAATACAAATTGAAGAATATAAAAAATTTGAGAATGAAAAAAATCGAATTAGTAAAAAAATAGCTGGTAGATTTTTAAAAAAATAGTTTATTTTTTATTTTAAAATTATTAATATGCTCTATTAAGAATTTTTTTTGTTTCAAGACGAAGTCTACCAATACCTAAAATCCTTGGTTGATTTGTTAATACTATTTCGCCCGAATTATTAATAAACAAATACTTTTTTGATGAAATTTGTTGTTTAAATTTTTCATTTTTTTCTGATTCAATAGCTAATAATTTTCCAATTTGGTGTGTTATTTCCTTTACTTTTTTTGACTCTTGAGCATATGTTCTTGAAAATCTAACTATTCCATCAATAGCTATTCCTGCAGTTAAACAAGCAATTTTATCTGCTAATCTTCTATCTAAATACATCATTGTAAGATGTAAACTTTGTGAAGTAATTAATGTTGGAAGTGTTTTTGTAATTTCATTACCTTGTTTTTGACTACGTTCTAATCTTGCATTTAAAAGTTTGTTTATATTATTGCATATTTCTCTTTCTGTTTTACTTGGTCTTTTACTTTTTGGTGTTGGCATTCTTACTCTTGGCATATATTATAAATAATTTTTTTATATTTAAATCTGCTTATTAACCAAACTTTTAAATACACTAAATTTATAATTAATTTATGAAATCAAAAAACGTTGAAAAAGTAAATATTATAGCAACAATTGGTCCATCAAGTGTTGATTTAAACACAATAAAAGAAATGAAAAAAAATGGGATGGATATTGGGCGAATAAATACAAAATATGGGGATACAAAACAATGGCAAACAATAATTAATAATTTAAGAAAAGTAAAAGCTCAAGTTTTAATTGATGTAAAATTTTTAGAATTGATGCCTTGGATAAGAGAACAAGATTTTGATTATTTAGCAATTTCTTTTGCAGATTCAAAAGATTATGTAATAAAAGTAAAAAATTTGTTGAATAGAAAAGATATTCAAATAATTTCAAAAATTGAGTCAGAAAAAGGATTTAAGAATCTGTCAAAAATTATTGAAGTTAGTGATATTATTATGGTTGCAAGGGGCGATTTAGGAAAAAGTGTGTCTTTTGAAAAAATAGCTGTTGATCAAAAAAGAATAATTAAAACTTGTCTAAAAAATAAAACAAGAGTAATAACAGCAACTGAAATGATGTTAAGTATGGTAGAAAAAGATATTCCAACACGTGCAGAATCAAGTGATGTAACAAATGCTGTTCTTGATGGCTCAAATTATGTGATGCTTTCAGAAGAAACAGCAATAGGAAAACACCCAGTGATTGTAATTAGTGCAATGTCAAAAATTATTAAAGAATCAATTAAATACAAATTGGAATTAGAAAAAAATGGGTTAATGAAAAAAAGATGCTAATTTATTGGTGATTATTTGAACAAAAAATTAATTATTTTTTCTATATTGATTATCACTTTACTTTTTGGGTGTACATTAAATCAAACAGAATATAAAAATCATTTAAATAATTATCAAAATAAAATAAATGAAAATTTAGATAATTTAATTGATGACTTTAATTCAAATGTTATTGATGAAAATAATTTTGAAAATATAGTTGATCAAAATAAAATTGAAATTTTAATTGATTCTAATAATAATTTAATTTTTAATGATAAGAATATTTTAATTGCTAATTGGAATTTACAAATTTTTGGACAAAAAAAAGCAAGTGATGAAAATTTAATGAATTATTATGTTGAAAAAATTTTAAATTATGATATTGTGACTGTTCAAGAAATTAGAGATTCTTCACAAACTGCTTTTCAAATGCTTTGTGATCAAATAAAAGAAAAAAATCAAAATTATAATTGTTTAGTTAGTGAAAGAAGTGGAACAACATCAAGTAAAGAACAATATGGTGTAATTTACAAAGATGTAAATTTAATTAATTTTTTAGATTTTACAATAACTGATCAAAATAATTTTGAAAGACCTCCATTAATAGTTAAATTTCAATTAAATGACTGGACTTTTTATATTGTTACAATACACACTAAACCCGAAGATGTTAATAGAGAATTAGCAAATCTTGAAAAATTATTAAGTATAAATTTTGATCAAAATGATGAAATCATAATACTTGGAGATTTAAATGCAGATTGTTCTTATTACAAAACAACTGATTCAAATAACTTTACTAACTGGTATTGGGCAATAACTGACAATATGGATACTACTGTGTCGGATACAAATTGTGCATATGATAGATTCATAATAAATCAAAATGCAAAAGATAATTTTATTGAACATGGTCTAATGAATGATGTGAATAAAGATCAAAGTGATCATTATCTAATCTGGTCAAAATTCAATTCAATTGACTAATTAACCTACTTAATTTATATTCTTTTTATTTCTAAATTTTTTATGAAGATTGATTCTTTTAAATTAAAAAATGGTCTTGAAGTTATTTACTTAAACAAAGATACTAATTCAGTTTCAATTGTTGCGACTGTTCATGCAGGTACAAAAAACGAAGATGAAACAAACAATGGGGTTGCTCATTTTCTAGAACATATGCTTTTTGAAGGAACAAAAAAAAGAATAAATGGTTCAATTATTGCAGAAGATGTTGCTTCAATTGGCGGTATAATGAATGCACAAACATCAAGTATTTTGACACAATATTTTGTTATCGTACCAAAAGAAAAATTTTTAGAAGGTCTTGAAATACTTTCAGACATGATTCAAAACCCAATATTTGATGATGATGCAATTTTAAAAGAAAAAAAAGTTGTTTTAAATG
>JAQUZG010000018.1 GCA_028691435.1 Candidatus Iainarchaeum sp. | reverse complement strand
GCTTGTAAAGTAAATTTAGATTAAATTAGAGATTGATGATTATGGCTGAATTAAAAATAAATAAAGGTGGAGTAATTAGTGAACCTGGTTCAACAATAAATTACAAAACTGGGGAATGGAGAACATTTATTCCAACAATTGATAAAACAAAATGTATTGCTTGTGGGAAATGCTGGGCAAATTGTCCAGATAGTGCAATAAGAAAAACTAGCGATGGAAAATTTGAAATAAACAAAGATTATTGTAAAGGATGTTTAATTTGTGAAAAAGAATGTCCAGTAAAAGCAATTACTTCAAAAGTTGAGGAAAAATAAAATTAAAATTTATTTAATTTAAATTATTGTGTGATTTTTATGGTAGCAAAAAAAGTTGTAATTTCAGGAGCAGATGCGATTGCTGAAGCAGTAAAAATGTGTAAACCAAAAGTTTTACCAATGTATCCAATAACTCCTTCTACTTTAATTCCTGAAAAATTAAGTGAATTTGTTTTTAATGGCGAGATAGATGCAAAAATGATTCACGTTGAAAGTGAACATAGTGCTGCAAGTGCTTTATTTGGAGCATATGCTGCTGGAGTAAGATCATTCACTGCAACTGCATCAAATGGTTTAGCATATATGCATGAAATGATTCCTATAATTTCTGCAGCAAGATTTCCTGCTGTAATGGCAGTGGCTAATAGAACTATAAGTGGACCAATAAATATTTGGAATGATCATTCAGATTCAATGAGTGAAAGAGATCAAGGTTGGATACAATTATATGTTGAAAGTAGTCAAGAAGCATTTGACACAATTTTAATGGCTTACAAATTAGCAGAAAAAGAAAATGTTTCTTTACCAGTAATGGTTTGTTTAGATGGGTTTTATTTATCACATGTTTTTGAACCTGTACAATTAGAAGAGCAACAATCAGTTGACAAATTTTTGCCAGATTATAAACCAAAAGATTATTTAGATGTGAATTCTCCAAAAACATTTGGTCCAATTGCATTTCCAAATTCATTTATGGAATTTCACGAACAAGAAGAAAATGCAATGCAAGAAGCATTAAAAGAAATACTAACAATAAATTTAGAATTTAAAAAACAATTTAATAGAGTTTATGGTGATGGATTAATTGAAGAAATTGAATTAGCTGATGCAGAATATGCTATTGTTACAGTTGGTAGTGTAACAGGAACTGCACGAGTAGCTGTAGAAGAATTAAGACAACAAGGAAAAAAAGTTGGAGTAATAAAAATAAAATCAATCCGACCATTCCCAAAAGAAGAATTAATTAAAGCAACAAAAAATTTAAAATCAATTGGCGTAATTGATAAACATGTTTCCCTTGGAAGTGATGGGGCAGTAACACTTGATGTAAAATCAGCACTTTATGGAACAAGTGTAAAAGTAGAAGGATTCATTGCTGGACTAGGTGGAAGAGATATTACAGTAGAAAAAATAAAAAAAGTTTTTGAATGTTTAGAAAAAGGAAATAAAGGATATTGGTTAAAATAATTTGGTGAAAAATATGGCAATAATGGGTTTAAACGAAGATGAATATTTTGCAAGTGGCCACCGAGCTTGTGCAGGATGTGCAGAAGCACTAGCAATAAGACACATTCTAAAAGCTGCTGGAAAAAATACTATTGTTGCGCATGCAACAGGATGTATGGAAGTAGTTTCAACACCATATCCTGAAACAGCATGGAAATTACCTTGGGTTCATGCAGCATTTCAAAATGTAAGCGCAGTAGCTAGTGGGGTAAGAGAAGCACTTAATGCAAAAGGACAAATGGATACAAATGTAATCGCGTTTGGTGGTGATGGAGCATCTTTTGATATTGGATTTGCATCACTTAGTGGAGCACTAGAGAGAGGCCATAAATTTCTATACGTTGCAACAGATAACGAAGCGTATATGAATACTGGTATTCAAAGAAGTGGAGCAACATTCCCTTATGCTAATACTACAACTTCGCCAGCTGGAAAAGTAATTCATGGAAAAGAAAACCCAAAAAAACCCTTGCCTTTTATTGTAGCCGCACATGGGATTGAATATGTTGCATCTACCTCAGTAACAAATTTATTTGACTTAAAAACAAAAGTAGAAAAAGCACTAAAAGTAAATGGGCCATCATTTATCCATGTGATGGTGTCTTGTGTTCCAGGTTGGAAAATTGAACCAAGTCAATCAATTGAAATTTTAAGAAAATCAATTGAATGTGGAATATTTGTTCCTTATGAAATAGAAAAAGGAATACTAAAATTAAATCAACCATTAAAAGAAAGAAAACCAGTTGATGATTATTTAAAATCACAAGGTCGATTTAAACATGTTACTCCGCAAGATATACAAAAAATACAAGCCTATGTTGATGAGCGATATAACTTTTTAATTGAAAATAATGGAAAAAAATTATTTGATAATTTATATAGATAATTTTACTTTTTAATTAATAATAAATTTTTTTGGTGATTTAATGAATATAACTTTTATAACTCCTGCAAAAACTATGGCTGATGAAGTAATTAAATTTAAATTAAATAAACATTTATCTGATGAAGGAAAAAATGAAACAATAAAAGCATCAAAAAATTTAATTGATAAAATAGATTCAACACAAAACTTTTTTGTAAGTACTGATTTTGATGCAGTAGAAACAGCACAATTAATTTTATCAAACAAAAATAAAAAATTAATTATAATTGATGAATTAAGAAAAAGAGATAATTTAGGATATTTAAAAAAATTAAACTATGATGAAATAATGACTGAACATGTTGAAGAAATTGAAGAATTAGAAAATATAAATTTTACAGTTAAAGGCGGAGAAAGTTATTTTGATTTTGCAGCAAGACTACTTGCAGCAATGGATAAAATAATAATTGAAAATTTGGATGAAGAACAAATAATGATAATTGCAAATCAAGCTATAATTGATTGTTTTTTTAGAGAACGATTAGCTTTTGATTTAGAACAAGCTGACCCATTAACAATGTTTGAATTATCTACTGAAGATGGTGAAACATTTGAAATAGTTTCATTTAATCAGTATTTATAATTTTTAATTTATCTGTTCTTTTAGTTTCAATATTTTTTTCTAATTTTATTTTTTCACAAAATTCTTTTATTTTTTCTTTTTCTTTCCCTAATCCCTTATAATCAATCACGATTAAATTTGCATTTGATTTTTCTATCATTTCATTTAATAATTCAAAAGTTAAATTTTCCAAATTATAT
Organism: Candidatus Iainarchaeum sp.; assembly: GCA_028691435.1. Taxonomy (GTDB): domain Archaea; phylum Iainarchaeota; class Iainarchaeia; order Iainarchaeales; family JAAZKV01; genus JABIDZ01. Next base: position 10,095 of record JAQUZG010000018.1, on the reverse strand, counting down.
TTTGGACAAATATGCCCAAAAGAAATATTTGTTCTTTTTGTAACTTTGCTAAATTCTGGAGCATAGTGCCCGCCACCTAAACCAATTGCAACTAAATCTTTATTTTCTTTGTTAATTGACTCTAAAATAGTTTTCGCAATAATTTTACATGCTTCTAAATCGCTCCATTCCTTTTCTGTGCCGCCAACTTCAATAAAAATACATAATTTTTCTGAGTATGGGCCATGATGAGTTACTTCATAACAAATCTCATATTCTTTTAGATTTAATTCTTTAGCATATTTTTCTAAATTTCTTAAAAATATTCCAGCAAGTTTTGGATTAGCTAAAACTAACTTTTTGTCTAATCCTCCAAATTCAGCTTTATCAAAATTGCCAATTGAATGAACTGTTAAAGACTTTTTTTCTGCTTTACTCATGTGCTTTGTAACAAAAATAATTTGATTTTCACTTAGTTTATCTAAATTAATAAAAATACTTTCTTCATCAAATGCATAAATTGGTAATTTACAGTTTAATTTTTTTAATTCATTAATTATATTTATTCCTGCTTGATCAATATTAGAATAAACTATTGCTAAATTTTGATTATTTGTAGTCATTTGAATTTCACCATATTCTTACTAATCTAATGAAACAAAGGGTTTTAATTGGTTTTTTAAACATTACTTATTTTAATTACATAAAAATGTGGGGTGCTACTATGCCAGTTGATTATAATGAATTTAAAGGACACAAATTAATTGTTTTAAAAAGAGGAGACGATGATAAATATCCATTCCAATTTGGAAAAGGGAAAGCAAGATTAATTGTTGAAAATTTTGATGCAATTAAAGCGTTTGCTGAAGAAGAAGGAACTGAAGAATAATTAGCTTTCTAAATTTAAATAATTTAATTTTAAGGAATAAATCATTTTGATTTATTCTCATTAATCTAATCGTTTTATTTTAATAGTATACTTTATTTAGTTCATTATTTTTTATATTTATTTTTTTATTTTAGATGATTGTCTTTAAACCTTTTTGTTGTATAATTTTATTATGCCTAATAAATATAAACATTTAAATGAAAAAGCTGTTGACAAAGAAGATTTTGTTTTAGTTGAATCACATTCTACAAAAGCAGAAGATTTTCTTTTAAAAGAAAACTTTCTTGAAAAACAAAAAAGCTTAATCCATAAATTTGGTATTTTTACAACTATTCAAATTCCAGCTAATCAACCCTTTTATTTAATTTCACCAAAAAACATATTTTCCACCCACATTCCAAAATCTATTCGTATTGCCACTGGCAAATTTGTTTTTGATGAAAAAATAATTAATTATGTAAATCACTCTTGTAATCCAAATTCTGAAATTGGAATTGAGCAAAAACGGGTTGTTCTTCGAGCGAAGCGATTAATAGAAACTGGTGAAGAAATTACTATTGATTATTGTGAAAATGAAGAAAAAAATAATTTAATTCAATGTAAATGCAAATCTGAAAAATGCAGAAACTTTTTTTTCACTACTTAATTTATTTTATTAATTTGATTATGATTTTAATTTTTTCCAAAACAGCAAAGTATATATTTATCTAATTTCTAATAACTATATGTCTTTAGAAAATATGTTTAATCCAAAATCAATTGCAATTATTGGTGCATCTAATACGCCTGGAAAAGTTGGATTTGATATTTTAAAAAATTTGATTGATGCAAATTACAAAGGAGATTTATTTCCAGTAAATTTAAAAGAACAAGAAGTTCAAGGCGTAAAAACATATTCTTCAATTTTAGAAATAAAAAAGTCAGTTGATTTAGCAATTCTTGTTATACCTGCACAATTTGTTCCATCAACAATAAATGATTGTGCAAAAAAGAAAATAAAAAATGCAATAATTATAAGTGCTGGATTTAGTGAAACTGGTGCTGAAGGAAAAAAACTAGAAGATGAGTTAAAAGAAATAATTACAAAAAATCAAATGAATGTAGTTGGTCCAAACACCCTTGGAATAATTAATACTGAAAATGGACTTAATGCTTCTTTTGCTGCAACATTTCCAAGTCTTGGTTCAATTGCAGTAGTGTCTCAAAGTGGAGCACTTTGCACAGCAATTCTTGATTGGTCAAGAAAAGAAAAAATTGGATTTTCAAAATTTATTTCAACAGGAAATAAATCATTCTTAAACGAAAAAGATTATTTTTCTTATCTTGAAAATGATCCAAAAACAAGTGCAGTTTTTGTTTATATGGAATCAGTAAAAAATGAAAAAGAATTTTTAGAATCAGCTTATTCTTTATCAAAAAAGAAACCAATTGTTTTAATTAAATCTGGTAGAAGTAATGCTGGTAGAATTGCAGCATCATCACATACTGGAGCGATATCTTGTAATGATGAATTATTTACTGTGGCTTGCAAAAAAGCGAATATTTTAAGAGCAAATTCTATAGAAGGATTTTTTGATATGGCAAAAATGTTTTCAAAATTAAAAAATTTAAAAAGATTTAATTTGGCAGTAGTAACAAATGCTGGTGGACCAGGAGTAATTGTTGCTGACTCCGCAGAAAATCATAAATTCCCATTACCAAAATTTAGTGAAGAAACATTAAAAGTTGTAAAAGAAATTAATCCTCATGCATCTAATCCACTTGACTTAATCGGGGATGCAAAACCAATTGATTATAGAAATGCTTTAGCCGTTTTACAAAATGATAAAAATATTGATTTAATTTATGCATTAGTTACTCCACAAAGTATGACTGATCCAAACAGAGTGTCCGATATAATAATTGAATTAAACAAATCAACTCCAATAATGTGTTCGTTTATTGGAGGAGTTGCTGTTGCACACGCAAGAAGACAATTAAGAGAAAATGGGGTAATTGAATTTGAAACTCCTGAAAGAGGAATAAAGGCTTTATCAAGACTTAAAGAATATACTGAAAATAAAAAATTAATAAAAGAATTTAAGTTTAATATTAAAAGAGATAAAGAAATTGAAAAAATAATTTCTAAAGATGTAGTTTCTGTTAAAGAAGGATTTACAATTTTGGATAAATTTGGAATAAAAACATGTAAAACATTTTTTGTTGAAAATGAAAATGAATTTGATGAAGCAATTAAAAAATTAAATTTCCCTATTGCATTAAAAGCTGCAAGTGGAATAGCTCATAAAACTGATTTAGGTTTAGTAAACGCAAAAATTACAAAAGAAAATGCAAAAGAAGAATATTTGAAAATGCAAAAAATACTTGTTGATTTAAAAAAACCAAAAACAATTGCTGTTCAAGAAATGATAATTGGTCAAGAAGTTTTAGTTTCATCAATTACTAATGAATTTGGAAAAGTAATTACTTATGGATTAGGGGGAATATTTGTTGAAGTAATGAAAGATGTTTCTCAAAAAATTGCCCCACTTTGTGAAAGTGATATTGAAGAAATGTTTGATGAAGTAAAAGGTACGGCCGTACTAAAAGGAGCAAGAACAAAAAAAGTTTATAATATAAAAGAATTAAAAAAGCTTATAATGAATTTTTCAATACTTACTCAAAACTATAATGAATTAAAAGAAATAGAAATTAATCCAGTTATTGTGAATGAAACTGGAGCTTATGCAGTTGATATAATTTTTTCAAAGTGATTAAATGAAAAAATTAATTTTAGTAGTTTTAATTTTTATGGTTTTAACTCTTGGTTGTATTAATCAACAAAAAAATAATTTAATATCAGATAAAAATATTAATTCTAATCAAAATATCAATAGTCAAATTTATCTTGTTAGCCCATATCAAAATATTGATTGGAATAAAGTTTCAAATTATCGTGCGAATCTTCACACTCATTCTAATCAAAGTGATGGCGTTTTAGATGTAAATGAAGTTATAAAATTATATGCTGATGCTAATTATTCAATTTTATCAATTACTGATCATGACACAGTTAATTCTAAACTTGCTACAAAAACAGAGAATGTTGATTCAAACATGCTTTTAATTTTAGGTAATGAAATATCTTCTGCACATCATTTTAATTTATATTTTTGTGATTATTTAAATGATGATCAAAACTTTTTAGTTGGTGGAAACCAAACTGCAATATTTGCAAGAGAAAATAATTGTTTAATGGTGATAAATCACCCTTATTTCTATAATAATTATGTTGATAATATTCATGATTATTATGATTACAATTGGTACTTAAATTTATACAAAAAATATGCTGATGTTTTATTTAGTCTTGAAGTTTTTAATCAAGGGGACAGATATGCTTTAGATAATTACTTAAATTCGCCAAGGCATCTATGGGATAAATTAAATTATGATTTGTTGCCTGATAAAATAGTTTTTGGATTAAGTAATGATGATTTTCATTCACCAATTGATGGATTTAGAAATTATCAAACATTTTTTTTAGAAAAGCTTGATTTAAATTCTTTTAAGTATGCTTTAACTAATGGAAATTATTATTTTTCTTATCAGTTTGATGCAAATGGTGGAAAAATAACTGCTCCAATCATAAATCAAATTAAAACTAATGAAAAATTTGTTGAAATTAATTTTGAAAATGCTTTAACTATTGAAATAATTACGGATGTTGGTGAAATGATGGTTGTTGAAAAGTTAAATTCAAATAATTTTAAATTTGATTATTCTAATTTAAAAAATAAAAAATTTTTTAGAATTGTTTTAAAAAATAATTTTGGTGAAAGCTATACTCAACCATTTTATTTTAAATAATTTATTGGGGGATTTTTAGATTTGATTATTAAAAAAAGTTTTAAAAAAATTTAAAAATAAATATACAAAATAAAAAAATTTAAATTATTATTTTATTCAATTGTTTTCTTTTTTAATGGTTTTTTAACCATATCAAGAAGTGAAACTTTTCCTTTTTTTTCACATTTTTCGCTACAATATTTTTCATTTGTTTTTTGCTCAAAAATTGCTCCGCAAGATATACACATTTTTTTCATGATCTCACCTATACCTAAATAGTTATTAAATTAGATTTAAAAATTCATCTTTTGGATTTAGTTTTATTATTTCATTTGAATTACTTTTGGTAAGTCTTGATCGATTTCTTTTGCTATTCTCTTCATTCGTGAAAAAATATGGATTAAATCATCTTCTATTTCGTTAATTATGCCTTCTATGGTTTTTGATCTTGCGAAATAATATTTTCCACCTTTTTCAATTAAACCAGATTTTAATAAATTATTTAAATGATTGATTGTTGCTCCTCTACTTAATCCAAGTCGTTCTGCAATTACTGTGCTTGTTATTACTTGTCCTGTTGTTGTTGCTAAAAATATTTCTTTAAATATGCTGGCTGCATTTTTATTTTTATCGATATTTTCAAAAATTCCAAAAGTTGAACAAATCCATGCTATTTTTTCATTAAAATCGTTGTTTTTTGGTAATTCTACTTTTCTAATTGTTACTTTAAACTGACTTCTCCTGTGTTCAATTCCTTTTAATTGACTCTTTAGTAAAGGTAATTGGCCTTCTTTTTTAACTATCAGTTCATTTGACATAAATATTTAATTAATCCAAACAATTTATAAATTTGTCTAAACTATTTAAACAATTTAAATATTGTTTAAACAAAGCACAGTAAATTTTTTAAATAGATTAGTCACTATAAATAATATGCACGAAAAAAATAATTCAATTGATCAAACACAGTTAAATTCAAAAGAAAATAATCACCAACAAAATGAAAATTTAAACAAAACAATTAATCAAGAAAATAAAACTGGTCCAACTAAACCAGTTGAAAATAAACCAATAATTGATCAAGATAAACAAAGAATTATTGATTTAACTGAATCATTAAAACGATTACAAGCCGAGTTTGAAAATTATCAAAAACGAACAGAAAAACAAAATCAAGAATATAAAGAATTTGCAAGTGCAAATTTAATTGAACAATTATTACCTGTGATTGATTCACTAGAACAAGGGATAAAACACACAAAAGAATTCATGCCAGTTTATGAACAATTAAATTCAATTCTAAAAAAGAATGGACTTGAAAAAATAAATGTTTGTGTTGGTGATGAATTTAATCATGAAACAATGGAATGTTTGATGCAAGAATCAAATAAAAATTTAGGGGATGGTGTAGTTGCTCAAGTACTATCAAATGGATATATATTAAAAGGAAAAATATTAAGACACACAAAAATAAGTATAAATAAATTAGAAAATAATAATTAAAAACAAAATTGTAAAAATTAAAGCAAAAGAATTTAAGAAAAAATTAATTTTATTAAAAAAGAGGGTGAAAAATATGGCAAAAATAATTGGGATAGATCTTGGAACAAGTAATTCTGCAGCAGCAGTTTTAGAAGGTGGAAAACCAAAAATAATTCCATCAGCAGAAGGAAATACAGTTTATGGGAAAGCATTTCCAAGTGTAGTAGCATTTACTAAAGAAGGAAAAATGTTAGTTGGAGAAAGTGCACGAAGACAAGCAATAACAAACCCAGACAATACAATAATTAAAGCAAAAAGACAAATGGGTAAAGATTATAAATTTAAAGCAGCTGGAAAAGAATATACTCCACAACAAATATCTGCATTCATTTTACAAAAAATAAAAAAAGATGCAGAATCATTTTTGGGAGACAAAGTAGAAAAAGCAGTAATTACAGTTCCTGCATACTTTGATGATAATCAAAGACAAGCAACAAAAGATGCTGGAGCAATCGCAGGTCTTGAAGTAGTAAGAATAATTAATGAACCAACTGCCGCATCACTTGCATATGGATTAGATAAAAAAGGAGACTCAAAAATCATGGTTTTTGATTTAGGTGGTGGAACACTTGATGTAACAATCATGGAAATGGGTGATGGAGTATTTGAAGTAAAATCAACATCTGGTGACACTGAACTTGGTGGAACAGATATGGATCAAATATTAATTGACTATATTGTAAAAGATTTCAAAGAGAGAGAAAATGTTGATTTATCAAAAGATTCGATGGCAATGCAAAGAGTAAGAGAAGCAGCAGAAAGAGCAAAAATTGAATTATCTACAACAATGGAAACAGACATAAATTTACCATATGTTACAGCTGATGCTACTGGGCCAAAACATTTAACAATGAAAATAACAAGGGCAAAACTTGAAGAATTAATTAAACCATTAATCGCGAGATGTGAAAAACCAATTAACCAAGCATTAAATGATGCAAAATTAAATTCTAAAGAATTATCAAAAATAATTTTAGTTGGTGGACCAACAAGAATGCCAATTGTTCAAGAATTTGTAAAAAAAGTAACTGGGGTGGAACCTGAAAGAGGACTTGACCCAATGGAATGTGTTGCAATGGGTGCAGCAGTTCAAGCTGGGGTTTTAGCTGGAGAAGTAAAAGATGTATTATTACTTGATGTTACACCATTAAGTCTTGGAATAGAAACTTTAGGCGGCGTATTCACAAAATTAATTGAAAGAAATACAACAATTCCAACAAAAAAATCACAAGTATTTTCTACAGCTGCAGATAATCAATCAGCAGTAGATATACATGTTTTACAAGGTGAAAGACCACTTGCAAAAGATGACAAAACACTTGGAAGATTCCAACTAACTGGAATTTTACCTGCTCCAAGAGGAATGCCACAAATTGAAGTAGCATTTGATATTGATGCAAATGGTATTGTACATGTTACTGCAAAAGATAATGGTACTGGAAAAGAACAATCAATCAAAATTGTTTCATCACAAAAATTAGATGAAAAAGAAATTGAAAGAATGAAAAAAGAAGCAGAAGCACACGCAAAAGAAGATGAAAAAATAAAAGAAGAAATTGAAATCTTTAATAACGCGGAAGCTACTGTTTATAGTACAGAAAAGATGATTGAAGATCTAAAAGACAAATTAGATGAAAACAAAAAGAAAGATATAGAAGAAAGACTGAATAATATTAAAGAAGAATTAAAAAAAGAACCAAAAAATGCACAAGATGTAAAATCAAAAGTTGAAGAACTAAATAAAAAACTTCAAGAAATTGGTAGTGAAATCTACCAACAATCTTCACAAGCAACACAAAATCAACAAGAAGATAAATCAAATAATTCTTCAAACAAAAAAACAAAAGGGGATGATAATGTTGTTGATGCAGAATTTGAAGAAAAAGACAATAAAAAATAATTTTATTGTGCCTAAAGAAGAAAAAGAATTTAAAAAAATAAAAAATATTAAATTAGTTCAAAAAGAAACTAGCAATCCATTTTGGATTGCTGGATAATTTTTAAGATGATTTTATGACCAGCTTTAAAATAAATGAAGATTATATTTTTAATCAACTAAAAGAAAAAAGAGAAAATCAAGAATTTAAAAATTATTTAAAATTATTTACAATAAATTGTAATTTAACAAAAGAATTTAATGAAATTGAAAAAGAGTTGTTAATTGATTTAATAATTAATGGAGAAGAATCATTTTTTAAAAAATGTGATGAAAAACTTGAAAAACAAACTAATCATAAATTTCATCCATCCATACCAAAAATAATACATACAAATCTTAAATTAAAAGAAAATCAAGAATTTTTAAAATTAATTGAAGGTAAAAATTATGGGTATAAAAAAGATGTTTAAAAAAGTAAAAGAAAAAGTGAAACTTGTTAGATTAAATTTATTAGCTACAAGAAAAAGAGTATTACAAAACGAACTTGCATTGTTAATAGCTGAATATAAACATCCAACTAATTCAAATAACCCATCTAAATTAGTTGATATGCATACTCAAATTATAAAATTAAAAACAGCAATTGCAAAAATTGATGGAAAAATTAAAAAATAGTTTAATTAAAATATGGTGAGCAAATGACAGACTACTATGAAGTACTTGGCTTAAAAAAAGGTGCAAGTGTTGAAGAAGTAAAAAAAGCATATAAAATTCTTGCAAAAAAATATCACCCTGATGTTTCAACCGAAGAACATGCTGAAAAAAAATTTAAAGAAGTTGTAGAAGCTTATTCTGTTTTATCAGATCCTGAAAAAAAGCAAAATTATGATAATTATGGTGATGCTTATAAAAACTTCCAAGGTTATTCGCAAGGTACTGGTCAAGGTCAAAGAATGGATTTTGATTTTGAAGACATATTTAATCAATTTGGATTTGGCGAATTTGAAAATTTAAGTGATTTATTTGGCGGTGGAAGAAGACAAAAAAGACACCAAAGAGATGAAGGAGAAAATCTAAAATATGAAATTGAATTAACTTTTGAAGAAGCTGCAAAAGGATGCGAAAAAGAAATAACATATAAAAGAATTGCAAAATGCCAAACATGTAATGGAACTGGTGCAAAAAACTCAAAATTAAAAACTTGCTCTCATTGTAATGGAAAAGGTTCAGTAATACATCAACAAAGAACTCCATTTGGGATATTCCAATCACAATCTACTTGTCAAAATTGTAATGGAACTGGAAAAATTGCTGAAGAAAAATGTGAAGATTGTAATGGTAATGGTTTAATTGAAAAACAAGAAACATTAAAAGTAAAAATACCTGCTGGAATAAATAATGGAAATCATTTAAGATTACAAGACAAAGGAAATCAAGGAAGAGATGGAACTGGAGATCTATATTTATTAATTTTTATAACTCCACATAAAATTTTCAAAAGAGATGATAGTGATTTATATGTTGAAATAAATATTTCTTTTACTGAAGCAGCACTTGGTGCGACAGTTGTTGTACCGACACTTGATGGAAAAGCTGACTTAAAGATTCCAGCTGGAACACAAACTGGCACAATATTTAGAATAAAAGGAAAAGGAATCAAAAATATAAATTCAAATAATTATGGGGACGAATACGTAAAAGTAATAGTTGAAACTCCAAAAAAATTATCAAAAAAACAAAAAGAACTATTAAACGAACTTGAAAAAGAAACAAATCAAAAATCAAAAAGAAAATCAATCTTTGAAAAAATATTTGATAACTTTTTTGTTGCTTAATTTTTTTTATTTTAATATATTTTATTAAATTAAAACTGATTTTTTTTTAATTAAATAATATTTTTTAAACTAATTTTAATTAATGATAATTTTATTTGTTTAATTAATTATAATGATTTGGTTTTAATTTTAAATTGTTAATC
>JAQUZG010000043.1 GCA_028691435.1 Candidatus Iainarchaeum sp. | reverse complement strand
CATCATTTTTTATTACTGGTAATTCATTAAATGAAACTAAAGCAGGTTGGAATCTTGCATGTTCTTTCCCACTACTCATTACAGCAGTCATTTCAAGTTTAACAAATTCATTTTTTCCAATTTTTGTAATATAAATATCTTTATCTAAAATTTCTATTTTTGGATCAGTACATTTTATGTCTTTACTTGTTACTATTCCTGGTCCTTCTTTTTCTAAAATTAATTTAACTTTGTCCCCTAATTTATAAGTTTTTACATCTGTTTTTATTGGAATTAATCCAAGTCTGTTTGCAAGCATTTCATCAAATATAACTGAATCATTTTCATAAAATGTTACTTCGTCAACTGCTAAGCAAGGCACATTTGAAATTATAGATCGTCTAATTGCATTAATTAATGATGGAGAAATCCCTTTAATTAAGTATTTTGTTAATGAATTTTCATCATAAACTTTTTTAACATCCATAATATCAATCCTTTAATTAAATTTTATTTTGTTGTTTTTCCTCTAAATTTCTTCTTTTTCCTACATCCATCATGTGGCATTGGAGTTACACTTTCAATTGATAAAATTTTTAACCCATTTCTTGTAATTGATCTAATTGATGCTTCGGCACCTTGTCCTGCTGATGGACTTTTGTTTCCGCCTCTTCCTCTTACTTTAACATAAACTTCATTTATTCCTCTATCTCTGGCAGCATTTGCAATATTTTCAGCTAATTTCATTGCAACATATGGTGAACCTTCTTTGTGTTGAGCTTTTACTTCCATACCACCAGTTGCTTTTGAAATTGTTTCAGCACCAGTTATATCTGTTAATAATAACATTGTATTATTATGTGTTGCAAAAATATGTACTATTCCTTGATTTTTTGACATTTTGTTCACCTATTCTTTTTTTTCTTCTGTTGTAGAAGATGCTTCTTCAGCTTCTTTTTCAGCTTCGATTAATTCATCAAATTCTTCTTTAACTTTATTTACTTTTTCTTCAGAATTATTCTTCTTGTGTGCTTTTTTTTCAACAAGTAATTCTTTTTTATAAAATTTTAATGATGCTTCATCATCAGTTGTTACCATATAACCTGGGATATTCAATTTTTTTCCATTTATCCCAATATGTCCATGAACAACAAATTGTCTTGCTTGTTTTTGTGTATTTGCTAATCCTTTTCTATAAACAACAGTTTGTAATCTTCTTTCAAGAGCTGTAGTTGGAGATAACATTAATACATCTTCAAGTGTAGGTTGTCCTCTTAAAATACCAACTTTTTTTAATGAATCAATTAATTCTTTTTCTCTTTTTAATCTTTCTTCAAGTGCTAATGCAAGTAAAGATCTTGCAATTCCTCTTTTTCTTCTAATAAATGATTCAGCAATATAATATTCTCGCTTGTTTTTTAAACCATATTCTTTAACAACGGCCTTCTCCATATCAATTCTTTCTTTTTGAAAAGACTTTCTTGGTCTTGCGTATTGCTTTTTTAGTTTTTTTGGATCACCCATTTTAATCACATTCCGTTAATTTATTTTTTTGTAGCAGGTTTTTCTTTTTCTTTTGAAACACCTACAACAGTAGCACCTTTTCCTCTATGCGTATTCTTTGTTTTTTGTCCTCTTACTGTTAGACCCCAACTATGTCTTAATCCTTTATATGATTTTATTTCAGCTAATCTTGAAAAATCATTTCGTGATTGGAAATCTAAATCGTTCATTGTTAAGTGTAAATTTTTATTTGTATCATAATCTTTTTGTCTATTAAGTACCCAATTAGGTAAATCAAATGTTGTTGGATTAGAAATTACTTTTTCTAAACTTTCAACTTGTTCTTTTGTTAATTCTCCAAGTTTTGTTGTTGTTGGAATTTTATTTACTTTACAAAATTTACTTTCAATTATTCCACCAAGTCTTAATCCAATTCCTTTTATTCCTTGAAGTCCTTGACTTATTCTTTTTGATCCATCTAAGTCTTTTCCAATTATTCTTACAATGAATTCCATATCCATTCTTTTGTCTGCCATTTCAATCACATCTTAATTTATTTTAATAATTTTAATAATTTAACAACTTCATCATGAGTTGCATCTTTTGAAACTTTAATAGTTTTGTTTGTTGGAAACAAATGTAAAATATTACATTTTTTTCGTTTAACTCTTAAACCATCAATTAAAACTCTTCCATCTTCAACGCCTGAAATTACAACTACTTTTCTTCCAGCACTTCGTCCTTTTGTTTTTATACAAACTTGTCCAATTTCCATAATCTCAACCTATTTTTATTCTACTCTTTTTTCAACTTGTTTTACATATCGTCTATATTTAATATCAACATCATCCATTTGTTTTACTTTAGCTTCTACTTTTGCAAGTTCAACAAAAACTGCTTCTCTTGCTTTAGAAGATAATACTCCACCAAACGGTACTGATGGTCGTCTTTGTGTTTTACTTGATTTAATATTTTTACTAGCGTGTTCAACACCATTTAAAACAACATTTTCAATTGCACATCTTTTTTTATCAGAATCTTTTTTGAAAAATTCTTTTTTTGTTTTTGTACTAGTTTTAACGAATTTAAAACTTTTTCTTCTATCATCTGATTTTGTCATATTATCAACTCATTAAATATAAAAATTAATCAAATAATCAACTAAGATTATTTTGATTTTTTTGCTCACCAATTTAATATTTTAAATATCGCATCCTTTTTAAATCTTCTTCTTTAATTTTTCTTTTTTATAACTTTTTCTATTATCATTAAACCAATACTTGCAAATAATCCTGAAAATATATATGCTTTTTTATACCCACAAACTATTGAAAACCCATTTGGAATCCAACTAAATGGATTAATAAAATTAAATGCGGCAAATGTTGGCAATGGAAAAAAATAATTAAATGCAACACCTTCATAAAAATTTCCAAGAATATAAAATATTACCAAAAATATTGGTAAACTTATAAACATTAATTTTGTTTGACCAGGCATCATTTCTTGCATTAATCGTGATTGAACATCAAG
>JAQUZG010000017.1 GCA_028691435.1 Candidatus Iainarchaeum sp. | reverse complement strand
TAAAACACCCCACTGATTATTTAATTGAATTAATTAGAGTTAAACAAAATAGAAAAAATGCTAAACCTCGAAATATTAAAACACTTTTGGAAGCAATTAGAAAAGGTCAAAGAAAATAAATCAAAATATTGTATTAAATTTTGTTAAAAATAATATGTGTGAGTTTAAATGAAAATTAAAGCAAAAGAACCCAGATCAATTAAACATTTTAATCAAATACACGGAACACCATTTTATTCTAGGAGAGGTATTTTAAATGAAATAGAAAGATTAAGATCAAAAAAACTAACTTCTATTGAAAAAGAAAATCTAAAAGACTATATTGATTTATTAAGAATAGCTAATTCTAAAAATAAAATTAATGGATTTATAAAAATAAAAAAAGAAAGATTAGATAGAATAAAAAAAGAAAATCAAAAAAATATAGAAAATATGATTAAAAACCCAAAATTAACTAAAGAACAAAAAGATAAATTAGATCATGACCTAGAATATTTAAAATTAAATAGGTTAGATGATTTTAAGTTCAATAGAAAAGTAGAACTATTGACAAATATAAACTTGGATATTTTATATAGTATAGAAGAAGCAATTCTAAAAAATAAAGATGGAAAAAAAGAATATAAAAAAGAAAAAAAAGCTCTTTCAAGCCACATTAGAAGAGGAAAAGAAAATTATCTTAATCCACCCAATATTAAAACAATTGAAAGCATTACAGCCCACATTAAAGGAAACGGAGAAGGCCAAGTTTTTTTAGTGACTATGACTTCACTTGCTTCAAAAGGAGAATTTATTAAAGGAGTATTAAAAGTTTTAGCACCAAAAGCAATAGTAAAACCAATTCCAACAATACCAAGCGGATTAACAACAACATATGAAACAAATTTTACAATAAAAGCTCAATACCAAGATTTAATAAAAAGAAAAATAAGAGGTTATAACGACATAATAATTGTAGAAGATTTAGCAAATGGAGACACATTTAGAAGAATAAAAGAATCAATTAGAGTAAATGGCCATACTGGAAAAATAACGCTTATGGAAACTAATAGAAAGGATAATTTTTTCCAAGAAAAACAATTTGGTGAAAATTCAAACCCCACATTTGATTATTATAAATCAAGTGATGGACAAGCGTATTTTCCAAGACTTAACGATGCTCTTAAATATAGAAATAAACATGGACCGGATAAATTAGCACCATCAGTTTTCAATCAAGACTTAGACTTAAGAATTAAAAATATGGAAAAATTTAAACAAGACAGTATAAAACAAAAAAAATTAAGAAGATTAAATTATGATTTAGGAATAGCATCTGCAAGATTATACCAAAAAATAAAACAACAGTACAATATACATAAATAAACAAACTATTTCTTAAAGAAACAAAGTCTTTCTCTTGTTTTAATTGATTAACTATTGCTCATGAAAAGCTAATTTTGAATATAAGTCAAAAACATATTAAAGAAATGAAACCAGAAGATGTGTTAGAAATACCCACCAAACAAATAAATGTAGAAATTGCACATAATTTAGGACAATTATTTTTTATCACTTTTCATTTAAAGAACCAAACAAATGAACAAACTCCCAGGATCTAAACGAACAGTTAGATATAGCACAAACAATCGATTAATCTGTTTATATTTAGACAATTTATTGAATAATCTTTTTCTCACTTAATTTAGGACAAACTTTTATTTTCTTTTGATTTTTTTCCCACTTCCACAACCCAATCAGTTTCTTCCATTACTTTTGTTTTTGTTCCACTATTCAATTGGTTAATTCCGTTATTAACCCCTATAAGACCGTTATTCGCACCCATAGTTTCATTTAACCTAAAAAGCTTAATTATACATAACATTCTTTTTGGGCCACCTTAGAAACTACCCTTCCAAAGGGCCTAAAACTTCCACTACTCACTTTTTTGGAGTCAATTTTTTCAAAAAAGCCAAATAATGTGAAGGAATTATGCAACATAATGATGATTATATTTAATCTTGAATATATAAACAAATCAAGAAAAATGAACTAAAATAGGATAAAATTGGTTAAATTGGCGATTTGGAATAGAATAAGGCCAAATGTGGCCAAAAGAACTAAGAGTTTGAAGAGGCAGACACGAATTTAGATGGTTTTGAATTGCCCATTTTCTTTTCTAGCCAGTTTGAATTTAAGTCAACATTGTTATGTAGCAGATTTGTTTGATTTTGATTAATGTGATGAATAAAATGATTTGGTTTTTCATCAAGAATCTTTGAAATCTCTTGAGTAGACCATTTATTCTTTGTTAATCTAAAATTCATTTTATCCCTTATTTCACAAAGTTTCAAAATTCCTATTTTGTCCAAATGTTGTTTATTTTGAATAATTTCAAGACATTCACACCAAAACAAGAAATCTTTACCTTTTGTTGTCTTAAATTCAATATCTTTAAAAAAATCCTTTGCTTTTAAACAATCTTCAAAACTTTTTGTATAAAAATATGCAACTGACTGATTTCGATCACTTTTTCGATTTTGAATATAAATACTACCAAACCCCAAAGTTTCTTTAATTTCTTCTAAAACACCAATATTTGACAAAGAATTTGTAATTCTAAAACTAGGTCTAATTGCAAATAAACGAGGGTTTTTAATAAAACTTTTCTTGTTAGTTTTTCTTGGTTTTCTATCAATATACTTACTAATCGCAATAGAAAAACATCCTTCGCCTTCAACAAAACCTAAAATATAATCTTTACTAAGCATTTTAGGAATATGACTTTTCTTATTTAAAGAGTTTTTGGGAGTGACTAGCCAGTGATTGTCCTAAATTAAGTGAGTTTTTAAACGATTTACTTCAACAAATTTTCAATAAAATCATAACTTTTCTTTTGTTGCAAAAGCATAAATTGATAATAGTTTATTGTTTTTCCTTCTCTTGCTTGTTTTATTGAATTAAAATAAGCTTGTTTATTATCCTTAAAAACAATCATTAATGGATAATTATTTTTTAAAAGAATTTTGTTCATTATTAGTCTACCCGTTCGTCCATTACCATCCCTAAAAGGGTGAATAGATTCATAATATAAATGAAAATCAAAAGCTAATTTTAAAGGATAAGAATTTTTATTTAATTTATACCATGTTAAAAGACTTTTTAATTCATCACTTATCTTTTCTGGATCCATAGTTGATTCATTACCAACAACCAAAGGCACCTTTCTAAAACCAGTTGGATATTTATCCCCCGTCTCCATAACAAGTCCGTTAGTTAAAATCTGATAAAGCTTTTTTATAGACCTTATATTAAAAGAAAAATCATTCTTTAAATAATCATAAGCTTTAATAGAATTTTTTGCTTCCAAAATCTCGTTTTTATTTAAATGATCAATCTTTTTATTTTCAAAAATTTTTTCAAGTTCTGATTTAGGTAATTTTGACCCTTCAATATTATTAGAATTAAAAACAAACTCTTCAAGTAATTTAGATTCAATAAAAATTTGTTTTTGTTTACCTTCAATCAAATTGTTCAATTTAATCGAATCATATTCAATTTTATCAATTAATTTATTAAAATAAATCAAGTCTTTTGGGAAAAATGGTTTTTTTAGATCAAATTCACATTTAGTTAAATTTTCCAAATTTTCAATTAAATATTCTTCTTTAGAAACAAAAGGTTTTTTTCCAATATACTTACTTATCTGATAACTTTTACCAAGAAAAGAAAATTTCTTTACAAAATAATTATACTTTTCACCATTATTTTCTTTTTTTATGATACTAACCATATAGAATATTAAAAACAAACAATTTAAATATGCACTGTTTAGGTAGCAAAACACACTAAGTTAAAACAATAAAAAAAGCCAATTTAAACAAAAATAAACAAAAGATATTATTTTTAGATAGTAAAATTTAATCAAAATTTGCAATTATCAGGTAGCAAATCTTGTCCTAAAATTAGTGTAAATTATAAATCTCATCTCAATTAAATTTAACTCAAATCGTCTTATTTTTCTTAGCAATGAAAATCTCTTTTCTAGATTTTTTAACATCATTTGATTTTCTTAAACCAACTACCTTTTTAAAATATAAATCAAAACAATCATCACAAATATCTAAATGAAATCTTTCATCATCATATTTTGAGCCATAACCAAACTCAATGTCAACTGTTCCACAGCCATAATCTAAATTTATTTCCTTTTTACAAAAGTCGCAATTTTGCTTAACAACAACAAAAGAATCAATTTTTTTCTTTTTTAACAATTGACTCATTTAAATCAACCCCTTGTAAATCTTTTTCCTATGGCCCGCTCTTCTTACTTCAATTATTTTAAGTTTATAATCCAAAACAACTAATGCACGATAGTCCCCCGCACGAATTTTGTAATAATTAAATCCTTCAAGTTTCTCTAAATGAAGTGGATCCATTTGTGCAGTTTGCTCAAGTTTTTTTAATATTTGACCAGCTGCATCTTTGTCAAGTGAATGAAAGTTTTTCCTAGCTTCTTGAGTATATTTCAAAATCCACATTTAAAACCACTTTCAAAGTCCAAGTTCTTTTTTAAGTTGTTCATGAGTAATAGTTTTTCCCATTTTAGATTCAACAAGTGATTGTAATAACCCTGCACGAAATTCAGAAGTATATTTACCCTCATCATCCCCTTCCGGAACAAGAGCTAAAAGTTTGTTTAAAACATCATCCATACTTTCACGTCTATAAACTTTCAAACTTTCAATTTTTTCTTTTGTTACATTTGCTACTCTAACAGTACTATACATATAACCACCTATACATATGTATACACACATAGATATATAAAATATTCTTCGATTGAAAAAATAAAGTTTTGTTGATTTAAAAATCTTGCACAAGGAGTTAGCCAGTAATTGTCCTAAAATAAGCGTGATTCTAAAAGAAAGATTTAAATTAATAGAAACAATAATAATATAAAAAAAGGATTTGATAAAATGCCAATAAATAAATTAAAAATACCTCGACATGAAAGAACGCCTAACCCAGAATTAGTTCGAGTTAAAAAAAATCGAGAAAAAGCTAACGCAAGGTTAAAAGCAATAAGTAGAACATCAAAAAACCTAATGCCAGAAAATAAAAACTTATTACCAATTAAACAAATGAATAGATTAAAAGAATTAGATCAAATTGCAAAAAAAGCAAAATTATCACCAAAGCAAATTGCAGAAAGATTTCAACTGCTAAAACAAATGAAAAAAAATTTTGAAAAAAACTGCCGAACTGGTGCAATAAACCCTAGACAAACCTACCCTCATAAATCAGGCACACTTTTTGGATATGAAATTTAAAATTAACCTTATTTAACAATTCCATCAAACAAAAAACTAATTTCTAAAATAATTTAATAAAAGTTCTCTTAATTGAGGGCTATTATGTATTCTATTTTGAGTTAGTTTTCTCTCTTGCATATAATGAGAATAAGTTTTATTAAAATCACTTAAATTTTCACCTTCTTTCCAAAACCCTAATTTTTTTAATACTCCTATTTTCCTACCTAAACTTTCCCCAACTTGTAAATAAGTTATTGGACGGTGATTAGTTCCACCAAAAAATAAAGACCCATAAACAAATGGATCGGCAACAAACTTTTTTACACAAAGATTACCCCTATCCAAATATTTCAGCTCAAAATATAAAACTGAATGAGGATACCCTGCTTGACTAATTGTTCTCACATGTTTCACATTAGAAATTCCATCAAATTTTTTTAAAACTGCTCCAAGAGTATCAACCATCATACCACATCCATGTGCTGGAACAGCATCAGCATACAAAACAGGAATTGCCCCATTTAACATAGCTTTAATAGGCGTAATTTTACCATAAGCATTTTTAGCAACAGTCTCAGAAGAATTAACTAATTTTACATTACTTATTACAAAATCAATAACTTGTTTTAATTGCATATCAGAACTTATTTTAGAAAAAGAAAATTTATTTAAAATCAACCTATTAAATTTTTGTTCAGCTGTTAATAAAGGCAATTTGGATTTTCTTGTACTTTTTGTGAGTCTTTCACTAACCAGCCTTCGTTGAGCATTTCGACTAGAAGTTGATCTTTTAACACCCATATTAATATATAACTAACTAATAAGTTAATAATCTTTCCAATTAATCTTTTAATCTACTTTCAACTTTAATCAATCATGTTTTTTGTTTATTTTGTAAAATGTAAAGATAACACACTTTATTGTGGTTATACAAATAATTTAGAAAATCGAATAAAAATTCACAATCTTGGAAAAGGTGCTAAATACACAAAAAAAAGACTTCCAGTCAAACTAGTTTATTTTGAAGAATTTGAATCAAAAAGTGAAGCGCTAAAAAGAGAATATAAGTTAAAACAATTAAAAAGACTAGATAAATTAAATTTAATTAATTCAAAAATTATTCAATATGTTTATTTAATCTAATTTTTCTAGTAAGTTTTCTTAAAAGTGAAAATTTCGTTGGCTTATGACTTGAAACTCTTTTATTAGGATCATCACGAACTGGATTAGATTGCCCAACAATTGGTCGTCCATCAGGAGTATATCCATAAACTCTAAATTTTCTAACATTTGCTCCAACTTGTCTAACATTTACTCCAGTTCGATTAGCAACTTCAATTCGTTTAGCAATTTGTTTAGATGAAAGTCTTACTAACCTACCTGTTGGCTTAGGCGCCCCAGTTGTTCTTTGTGAATTTCTTTTTCTTTGAGAAGCTAAAGATTTTGGTCGTTTTTTTGGTGACATACAAGAATAAAGAATTTAAAATATTTAAATATTTCTAAAATAAGAATAATCAAATTTTTGGTTTACTCAATTTTCTTTTTCCAAATAATTCTCGTCTCCATTTAGAAAATTTAGTAAATAATTTTTCTTTTCTAATAAATAATGGCGACCACATCTTTTTTGACCAGTTTAATTGTTCATAAGTAGTATGAACCCCTTTTGCACCAATTAATTCACAAATATTTAATGCCCCTCTTTTAACACAACAATCTAAGTATTGCCCAACAGCTTGTACATGAACATTTTTTGAAAATTCAATAGAATTTAATTCATTTTGAGCAGCTAAAAAAACTGCTTTATTTTTTTGATTTGAAGTAATCAAATCCCCAATATTATAATAACCAAATTCAGAACCAATTATTTTAAAATTAGAGTTTAATTTTCGTTGAATAAACGAAATTAACCGATCTTGTGATCTTGCAACAATAGTATTTTTTCTCACCCTTGAAGGCACAACAATAAACAAAGCATTTTCTTTTTTTCTAACAGATTCATTAACTAATTGACCAAAATTATGAAGTTCGTTTTTTATAATTAATTTATCAGCTTTTGATAAATTACGAACTGTGCTCTGATCGAGAAGTGGATGAACTATTAAATAAACTTTATCAATTTGCATATAATTAGAATAATTTTAACAAATAAAAATCTGTCTACTTAAAGATAACAATTATAAATTAAGACTTAATAATAGACTTATGGCTAATTTAGTTAAATCAAAATCAAATAGATTAAACTATTTATCACCAAACAGTCAATTATCACTTGACACTATGAGAAAACTTACAAGAGATTCAATAAAAAAACATAATGCAGTAGGATTTGCAAAAGGTGAATTAAAAAGTCCATATAAAGATTGGATGCATTCAAAAGTAAAAAAATTATTAACATTATATACTAATAGAAAAATTTATTCAAGTATACTTGACTCTCCAACAAATATGCGATCATTTATTCTTGTTAGTCGAGAACATATTTTAAGTGAACCTGAAAACTTGACAAGTAATTCATTAAGAAAATATGTTGATTCATACGTTTCATCAATTGCAAAAAGACAAAATAGACCTAAAAAAGCTATTGCTCAAGAATTAATCGAAACTATGAAAAAAATTGAAATAAGAATTAGAACTGCATCAAGAGAAATTAAATTAATCACTACCCAAGAAATCAACAATAGTAAAACATATTTTGATGCAAATACAAAAGATGCTTTTTCACAAATATTAACTTTAAAAATGTCCATATTACCTTTCTTTTCTGAAATAATTGAATCAATTCAAAAATTAGAATGATTAACTTTTTTAATTAAAAGTAACTAATATTTAATATGCCAAATAAACCTAAATTTAATTCAGTTAAACCTACTTTACCAAAAAAGCCAAAATTAGTTAATTTAAAATCAGGAGCAAACACAAGAATAACAAAACAAATAATTGATTTTGCAAATAAATTTGCGGGTGTTGGCCCAATAACACAAATTTCACAAATAAAAGATTTGATGCATGGAGTTATGTCAATTCAGATAAAAAACTTAAATGCTATTGAATCAGAACAAACATATGCTAAAAGGAGTGCTAACAAAATTTTAATTGATAATTACATAGGCACAGGGCGATATGGAAAAGATTTCATAAATGGAGGGTGCGTAGATCACAGTTTAATCTTATGTAGTGCATTAAGAGCAAAAAACATTCCAGCAATTTTTGTTATGCGCGGGAATCATGCAGTAACGTGGTTTAGATTAAATAAAAAATGGTACGAAGCTGATGTACAAAAATTAATCAATGAAATTAAATCAGGGGATAAAATTATTGATGGATATAATTCTTTTGGAATAAGAATAACTCCCCCAATACGAGAATTAACTAAAGCAGATATAAAAAAATATAATGATCGAAGAAGAAGCGCTAATCCAACTTTTGCAGCAGGACTTGATAATTTAGACAAACATGTAGGAATAGATGAAATATCAAAAGCAAAAAAATACCAAAAACAATAAATTATGTATAAATAAAGAATAGTATATAAATACTAATGCGATTTCATATTGATTATGCAAGAAAAAAAGCCAAAAAATTTATTTAATTTACTAAAAATATTAATTATCTTTTTTTCACTTGTTATCTTAACGGCAACAATTTATTTTTTTGATCCAACAATAATTAGTACAACATTTGATTTAATGATTCAATTTTGGCCATTTGTCCCAAAAATAATTGTATCAATAATTATCCTAATTATATTCATAATCATTTTTTCAATTTATAAGTACACGATAATTAAATCTAAATTATTTTTTGATGATCGAAACAGACCCGGATTACTAAAACTATCAAAAATAATTTTTGGAGTAATTTATTGTATTACAATTATTTTTTTATTTTTTAAAAACCTAGATGCTTTAATAACTTCAATCGGTTTAATTGGACTTGGACTTACTTTTGCTCTTCAAAAACCAGTAATGAATTTTGTTGGATGGCTAACAATAACAACTAAAGATATTTACTCAGAAGGAGACAGAGTAAAAATTGGAACAATTAAAGGAGACGTTAAAGAAATTCAAATAATGAATACTGTTCTTTATGGATTTTTAGAAAAAAGTGAAGCTCAAAGTCAAAAAATAATAACTTTACCCAATGACCTAGTATTAACAACAGAAGTAGAAAATTATTCAAAAAACTCAAATTATGTTCTTGAAGAACTTCAAATTTCAATAACTTACGAAAGTAATTATATAAAAGCCATGAAACTATTAGAATCAATTATTATAAAGAATCTAAAGACAAATATAAAAAATTATATTAAACGAGAAACTAAAAAGAAATTAAAAGTTGAATTTTTTCTTGATCAATTTCAAAAAAAGAAAATTGATCATCAGCCAATCACAATTGAAACTGCAAAATCACAAACTATTCTTGAAAAAGAAAAAGAAACTATTGAAAAAAAGATCGAAGACCTTGCTGAAATGGAAGAAGAATTTAAACCAAAAATTAGACTTGAAATGGCCGATTCATACATTGTATTAAGTGCCCAATTTCTTACCCCTTATAAACAAATTATAAAAAATAGAAGTGAAATAAATATTGCATTTTTAGATGCTTTAAAGAAAGAAAAGGATATAGAAGTAGCTTATCCACACATGGAACTAGTTTTTGGAAAAAAAGAAAAGAAATTTATTGAATCTTTAAAAAATTTTCAATAAATAACTAATTGTGTTTCAAATAGATTAATTATGTATACTAACAATTATTTTTATAAATAACAAAATGAGTAAGATATTATGAGTTTAGGAAAAAATCAAATAGTTGGAATTTTAGTTTTAATTTCACTTGTTCTTTTACATGTTTCAGTTCCATTAATTTCAGGAAATCAAATAGCTTCAATAATCTTGTTATTAAGTGGAATTTATTTAATTGTGATTGGAAAATAATTAATGAATAAATTCTCTTTGACAAACTAAAAATCTTCCTTTTTTTAAATCATAATTATTAACATAATGTCTTTCATAATCAGAATTATGTTTAAACAAAAAATCTGTTCTTTTTCTTCCACCATCAACTACCATCGCCCAGTTCTTGTAAATTCTTTAATTATTTGCCCAATGTAATGTTTAGGATCCAAATTATTAGCCGGAATAATAATTAAATCAACTTGTTTTTTGTTTAACTTTTTAAATTTGTTTAAAAGACTCACATCAGCGCAAACTCTTAATTGAACTAAAACATTTGAAACATTAACTACTGGAAATGCATGAACACATTTAGCTTTTGCAAAACAATATTGAATAACCTTTTTAAACAATTTTTCTTAAGGAACCTGTTTATTTAAAACAGACATATCATACCCAGTTAATTTTGGAACCCCATTATCAATTCTTCTCCAAACTTTAGGATAAGATAAAAATAGATTTGGCCTACTTGGCGTAACAATATAGCCTTTGTTTAAAAAACCTAAATTAAAAACTTTATCTAAATCTTTTCTTTTTTTAATAATTCATCTTTTTTATCTTTGGTTAGAACTAATTTTTTGCTTAATTCTTCTTTTTCAAGGACAGAATAAAAAACAAATGCTTGTCCATGAATAGCCAATAATTTGTTTAATCACTTAGCTAAATTAACCGAATTTGATTTAGAAATACTATTATTACCTAAAACAAGCTCTGGAAAAGCAATTATTATTGATTACCTTTATGAGTAACAAGTATTCTTTTCACAACTTCAACTAATTCATTAGCAGTAAAATAGTTATCACTTTGAATCGCAATTAAATCAATTAAATCAGACATAATATATAAACAAGTTAGACAAATAAAAAGATTTCCAATTAGACCAACAATAAACCATGTTATAACCCAATAATTGTTTTATCACTCATCACTTTTTTTATTAAACAAAAAATAAATTGGTAAAGATAAACTAAACATGATTAAACCAAAAATAATCATTGGTAGTTGGAATCCAAAAAAACTAACTGGTTGCCAATATTGAGTTAAAAACATAAATAAACAAAATATTGCACCAACTACTGCAAGCAATGGCACATACCCAAAATTTAATGGAGAATGAATCTTTGAAATGATTCGTTTTTCTTTAAATCTAACAACAATTAATGCACAATTAATTATAAAAAATAATAAAAATGTGCCCATAGTAGTTAAATTCCCTAATTCCTCTAAATTTCCAAGAAAAAGAAATAAAATAGTTAGCACTGTACTCAATAAAATTGCTAAGTAAGGAGCATTATTTTTTTTACTAACTTTTGTAAAGATTTTTGGAATTAAATTTTGTTCACTTAAACCATAAATTAATCTTGATGCTCCAACTAATAAAACTAATAAAGTAGATGCTGTTGCAAAAAGTGCAATAAAAGATAAAACAACTCCAAATCCATCAAAAACTACTTTGTCAGCCACTAAAGCTAATGGTCCTTGTGATAAACTAGAAGCATTTGATGCCAAAGCAAGAGTAGCAGGAGAAATTACACTTATGGAAACTATAGAAACTAAAACATAAATAATAGTCACAATAAAAAGTGAAAATATGATTGCTTTTGGCACATTTTTTTCAGGATTAATTACTTCTTCAGAAATATTTGCTATTTCTTCAAATCCTAAGTATGAAAAGAAAATTAATGCAACACTAGAAAAAAGAACAGGAATTAAATCAAGCCCTTGTTCCCCATTTATCCCAGCAAATAAATTAATTGATGGATTAATAAATCTTAAACCAAAAACAATTAAAATTAGTAAACCTATCACACTTACAACAGTCAAAATTTTTGTTACATTTATACTTAATTTCATTCCAAACAAATTAACAATTGCACATAAAATTATAATAAAAATTGCAATTATAATAACATGAAATGGAATAAATGCTTTAAGATAAGTTGCAAATCCAAAAGCAACCGCACTACTTGAAAATAAAACTATTATAAATGAAAGAAATCCAGTAAAAAATGAAAAAAATTTACTTCCAAAAGCTTTTTTTACATAAAATGAAGCAGCACTTTCTTTTACAAACCTACTAGACAATTCAACATATGAAAACGCAGTTAATGAAGCAATAACTGCTGCTAAAATAAAAGAAATCCAAATCGCATTTCCACTTATGCCAGCACTTACTCCAATTAAAGCATAAATCCCAGCACCAACAATTACCCCAATACCATAAATTGTCGCACTAGTTAATGTAACAACTTGTTTCATAACATCAACACATCAAAAGGAGTATATAAGATTTTAGTTAAACTTAATCTGGTCTTAAAGATAAACCATCTCTTGAATTATATAACCATGAAATTTCTGTTGAATTTAAATCACGATTCCAAATTGCTATTTCATCTAAATATCCTTTAAAATATTGTGCTGAATAGCTTGGTCTCCATCCAATTCCTAAATCAACCCCTTCGCTTAAAACAGCTGCTGTTGCAAAAGAACTATCAAGTACTGAATCAATATAAAATGAAATCGTTCCATTATTTACTAAAATAATTACGTGATGCCATGCTCCGTCATCCACGCTCGAAGTTGATTGAATTCTATTTCCGCTCGTAACCGAAGTAACTTTACCTGGTGAAAAAGGGTGTAGTTCTACATCTTGCCAATGCATACTTGAAGTTGTCCCCCATTGAATTATTGCCCATTCATAACTTCCTGAATGACCAGTGGTATTAATCCAAAATTGAATACTATATGGTGATGTCATAATCCCTTTATAACCAGTTATTGAAATTTTATCATCAATTCCATCAAAATAATATGAATTTCCAACAGCACCTGTTTGATTTTGAGATGGACTACCTGAAATTAAACCATCTTTATTATTAGATGAAGAATCTATTGCAGTTGTGCCTGAAGATTCTTCCAATGCCCAGTACCCTACTAATCCGTTTCTTAGTAATGCTATTGCGGGATTTACGGGTGATGCATCAGTTGTGTTTGTGTCACAGTCTACTACATAGTTTGAGTTGTAGTCTGTTGCTTTTATGCAGAAAGTGTAAGTTGTTGCATAAGACAAATTTAAATCTAAATAGTAACTATTTGTAGTGACTGTTACTGGAGTAAATTCAACAAATGCACTACCAGTATAATTTCTATCAAAAGTTTCAATTACATTGTTATCAGTTGCTGTAAAATAAACCCTAATACTATTACCATCAACAACACTACTTGTAATAGATAAAACAGGAGCAGTCACATCAAAAATAAAAGCATTCACATCCTCAACCCCAACAAATTCATCATCGTCTTCTGATGGAGGAGTTTGACATTCAATTCTAGACGCACATAAAACAAAATTACAATCATTCATATCAGGATAAGCCACATCCCCATAATGACACTTATTAACATCAACACTGCTCGCTAGTAAACTATCATCAACATCATAATTTCCACACAAAAAACTAACCTTCAAAGACTTAACACTAACAACCCCATTAACCAAAACAGAAACCAACACATCCTTAACTACAGATTCCCCAGCAACACATTCACTAGAAGAAGGCACAACAAACGACCCACTATCAGAAACCCCTAAACTATTACCAACAAAATAATTAACATCCACACCATCAATAACAATACTCTTCACCAAAAGACTACGACCACTATTATTCTTCAACTTCACCAAAAAATTACCATCAACACCAACCAAAGACTCCATCACACCAAGATCAGAACTAACCCCACCAATACGATCAGAATTAGAAGAAGTAGAACCACCATCAAAAATCCCCAACAACATAACAACAGCAACCAAAGCCAAAACAACAACAACAGCCAAAATCACCAAATACTCAATCGTACCCTGACCAACAGCACCTAAGCCACAATTATTCAAATAAGACTTTTGTTTGCATTTTTCAAAATCATTAATGCTTTGATTATAATCAAATTTTATTTTGTTCATTTTTTTACCTTAACCGAATATTTTGTAGTATATGTTCCATATTATGTTTAGTTTGCTTCTTTTTAATCTTTTGTCTTTTGTGTATTCTTTTGATACGATTTCTTCTTCTAGTTGTGATAGTTTTTTTGTTAATGATTTTGTTCTTGCTTCGTAGATTCTTGTTTCTATTAATCCTAGTTCAAAGTATTGTTGTTGTGTTTTTTTGATTTTATCTAATAATGCCGCTTTTTCTTTTTTTAGTCTTGAAATACTTGATTTTAATTTGAACAAGTTAGATTTTTTTGTTTCATACTCAATACCAACTTCCGACACTTCAACAAGTCTTGTTTCAAACTGAGACAAGGCATCATAATACTCATTAATAGACAAACTCTTATCAACAAAACAT
This sequence comes from Candidatus Iainarchaeum sp., assembly GCA_028691435.1. Taxonomy (GTDB): domain Archaea; phylum Iainarchaeota; class Iainarchaeia; order Iainarchaeales; family JAAZKV01; genus JABIDZ01. Next base: position 146 of record JAQUZG010000017.1, on the reverse strand, counting down.
TGCTTTTGAACACCCTGAATCAAAGTCAACAACAAATCAGACTCAGACTCACGAGTCTTCAACTTATTAGTAAAATAAGAAAACTTAGCAAACAAAATACCAACATAAATCAACACAACCACAAACAAAAACAAAACCGAATAAAA